>CAJTMZ010000056.1:0-1211 GCA_910577445.1 uncultured Lachnospiraceae bacterium
ATACCGTCTCCGGCCCCAATACTTTCTCTGTTCGTCTTATCCTCCGAAGCGCCCGGGGATAAGGCTTTATTTTTTATTCCGGCCGCACCTGCCTGCTGCTTTGCATGTTCCTCCTCCCGAAGGCATTTTGTAAAATGATGCGTATGCGCCGGTTCATAGCCGGAGCCTGAATGAGGATGGTAATCGCCCTGTATCTGCATTTGCCCACGCCCTTTCTATTCTGCCGCCATAAGATAACTGCTGACTGCATATACCGTCTGACCGTTATAATCAAGCTGCGACCAGCCGTTGTCGCCCACTGCCGTTCTGGTAAGCACCTCTCCGTTACGTAAAATCCCTACCACTGTATCCTCGCTTGCCGTACTCGGCTCCGAGCGGAGGTTGGTCTCTATCTTTGCCGTCACCCGCTCGCTTACCTGCGTGTAAACCGGTCCCTGGGGCGGCGCCTGCTGCCCCGTGTCTTCCATATCGGTGGTGAGATAATTGGTAACCGCGTATAATGTCTGGCCATTATAAACAACCCTTGACCAGCCGTTATGCCCGATTCCCGTTCTGGTGGCCGTATCCCCGTGCACCAGCTTCCCCACAACGGAAGCGTCGTTTAAGGTACTTGGCTCCGAGCGGAGATTGGTTTCCTGCTTGGCCGTTACCGTCTCATTCACCTCCGTGAAAATAATTCCCACCTCCGGGTTGGCCGTTACCGTCTCGGCCGGCGTTTCATCCTTTGCCTCAGCCTCCTTCGTGTAACCGAAGTAAGCCACGTTCACGTCTGTCTTTTTGGAAATTCCCGCTATCGTCCCCTGGCTGGTGTACTGCCACATGGAATGGGTTCCCGAATAGCTGGAGGCCGCGGTCTGGGGATAGGGCTGGTCCGGGTACTGGGCCACCCATATTTTATACTTTGCGGCGAGAACGTCCGTGTTCCACTGGGCGTTCCCTTCCATTTCCCCTTTTGACGCGTAAAACATGGGCGTATAGCCTGCCGCGGCAATTTCGTCCAGAAACGCACAGGCAAGGGCCGTTCGCGCCGACGCGTCAAGTCCGTGCTGCCTGCTGTCCGGAGACTGGAAATCCTCGCAGTTATAGGCTATGGGGTAGGTGATTTTGTATTTCGCAACGATATCCCTGGTAAAGGCCGCCTCCGCCCTGGCCTCGTCCTCCGTCACCGCCGAGGAAAACGCGGAGGTCATGGGAACCGAGTCGGAGCCATA
>CAJTMZ010000056.1:1221-26598 GCA_910577445.1 uncultured Lachnospiraceae bacterium
AAGCTCCCAGCCGGATTCCCGCTGCCTGGGCTTCCTGCATGTTGTATCTGGCCGTGGGGTCTTCAAAGATTTCACCTGTGGATTTTGCCCGGTAGCCCACCCGGACCATGGCAAACTCCACGCCGGACTCCTTCACCTTTTTCCAGTCGATGGTTCCCTGGTACTTGGAAACGTCTATTCCCGTGGTAATTCCTTCCGTTTCCCCGTCAAAGCGGGGCGCTACCGTCACCGCCGCGCCGCTTCCTTCGTTGCCTGCCGCACCGGAGCCCTGAGGGTCCTGCTCATCGTCAAGCGCGCCCACTGTGATTTCCGTCTGCCCCATTGCTGCCAAAGAGCCGGACGCCTCCGGCGAGGGGGAATCGTTCTCCTCATCTTTGTTTTCCAGCATATCCCGGCTGTTTTCGTCTCCCGAAACGCCGTCCGTCTCCCCACCGTCTTCTGCTTCCTTATTCCCGTCGGCTTCCTCCTTAATTTCTTCTGTGATATCTTCCCGATTCATACGGGCTTCCACGGCCTTTCGCTCATTTCTGCCGTTTCTCAGATACGTGGCGAACAGGATAATGATTACCGCCAAAACCAGAATAGTCACTGCCGCACCGCCAATGATAAGCTTTTTATTGCCGGAACCAAAATCCGTCCTCCAGCTTTCATCTTCCTCGTCGTCCCAGCCGTTTTCATCCTCCCATTCTCCGTCTTCTTCAGCAAAATCATCCCTGTCTTTGTACTTTACGTCGTCCGGCTCCTCATCCAAATCCAGTTCGTCCTCAAATTCCGGCTCCCGGTAAGAGGGACGTCTGTCTTTATTTCTTCTCATTTCTTCTTTTTTCCTCGGTTCTTTCATTTGCATTTTTCCGTGGGCAGACTAATTTCATTTATTAATTATTATAGGGAAACATTGCAAAATTAGCAATAAAAATCACCTGATTCCCAAAATATATCACTGGAAATCAGGTGGCTGCATTTACAGACCGCCGGCTTTGGCGTTCCTTATAACCTGCCGGTCAGCACAATTCACTGATTACACAGCTATGTAGTTTGCTTTTACTGTCTTTATTGTAACTGATGCCCACAAGCAGTATCCTGCCTCCATAGCCCGAAAGAGCTCCGGCATAGCGCCTGTCCTTAATCTGTTCGATTGCCGCGTCCGCTGTTTTATTATACTTTAATTCAACTACAAGTGCCGGTTTATTTGTATAGGGCAAAGGCAGAAAAACAATATCGGCAAATCCTTTTCCCGCAGGCATTTCCCTGATAATTCTGTAATCTTTTCTTGCGCTGTAATAGGCAAGGCCAATAGCGCATCCAAGGGAGTTCTCGTCATTGTAGGTCAATATGGAAGCCACTTCCGAATGGGCCTTATCCAGCGCCCTTGCCACAGCTTTTTCGTCCCCATTTAACGTGTCTTCCAGAAGCTTTTCGGACGCTTTCAAAATGCGCATCACCTCTGCCCAGCCGCCTACGCTCATGGCGTTCTCAAATTCTTCTACAATTTCTTTGTTTGGAATAAAGACTTTCTTTTCCCGGGCATCATATCCAAGATATCCCAGATGGATTAGGAGTGTCAGCACGTCATCCTTTGTTTTAAAGGTACGCATATCATTCTGGAAGCTGCGGGTATTTACCTGAACGGCTTCCCCGCCCAGCATCAGCACAACCGCCTCCTTAAGCCCGTCGAAATCCATATCCATATAAATTTTAAGCGCTTCGTAGGTTTCCGTAGACGTCCAATAATTTGAAAAACGGTGCCGCCGCATTGCCTCCACTACCGATTTGGGATTATAGATGTGCTTATACCCTGTTAATTCGTATCCGTCATACCAGTTTTTCGTCTGGAAAAAATCCATATCAAACCGCTCGCACAGCCCTTTTACTTCCGCTTCCGTAAAACCGGTATATTCCTCAAAAATACTCTGGTCCGTCATGGAATACTCGGCAAACATGTTAAGCGCGGAGTGTACACCGTACTTTTTAACCGGAAGAATCCCCGTCATGTAGGCAAGGGCCACATAGGGCTGGTCCTTCAGAAGATTGCGCAGGAAATCAAGGTACTGCCTCTCCTCCGTTTCCTGCCTTTCCCGCATCATACAGTCCCACTCGTCAATCAGAAAAATAAACGACTTCTCTGTTTCAGCGTAAATCTGCTCCAGTGCCGCGGCAAGACTCGTCTCGCGCTCCGGAAACAGATTCCCGTATTCCTTCCTGATATCCGCAAGAACGACCTGTTCAAGATATTCCGTCACTTCCCGGTCCTTTGCCCTTATAAAAAACTGCTGCATATTCAGGAAAATCACATCATATTTATTCAGATGTTCCGGAAAACTTTCATTTTCTTCTATTTCATATCCCTTAAATAAATCCGCCGAGTCGCAGCCGCGGCTGTAATAAGCGGCAAGCATCTCAATCGTCATGGATTTTCCGAAACGCCGGGGTCTGCTGACACAGACATATTTTTCCCTTGTATTAATAAACTCGTTTGTATGGGCTATCAGATTTGTTTTATCCACATATATTTTTGAACGTGTCGATTCCCAAAAAGCTTTGTTTTTAGGGTTCAGATAAATTCCCATACCCTGCACCTCTCACTGCCCATTCTCCCGCACCACCCGGCAGGGACTGCCAAAAGCGATAACATTCCCCGGAATATCTCTGGTGACCACGCTCCCCGCGCCGATTACCACATTGTCGCCGATGGTCACGCCGGGCATGATAATGGCGCCTCCCCCAATCCATACATTCTTTCCGATGATTACGGGCGCCGTCCGGGTTTTGCAAAATTCAAAGGAACCGTCCTCTTTCGGCTCGCCGAATCTGTCGAAGGCATTTGTGGGATGAAACGCGGTATATATCTGAACGTTCGGGGCGATTAACGCGTTATCCCCGATGACAATTTTATTGTCGTCGAGAAAGGTACAGTTCATATTTACTTCGCAGTTGTTCCCGAAATAAATGTTGTTGCCGTAGTCCGCAAAAAAAGGCGCGGTAATCCACAGATTTTTTCCGCTTCCCCCTAAAAGTTCCTTTAAGATGCGCCCCTTTTCTTCCGCGTCGGCGGAATCCGTCCGGTTATAATCCCTGATTAAATCCTTTGCTTTATGCCATTGCTTCAGCAGCTCCTCATCTCCGCAGTCATAGAGCTCTCCTGCCAGCATTTTCTCTCTCTCCGTCATCTTTATAACCATGCTCCTTTCCAAATCTTGTTTCTATTATACCCCGCCGGAAAGAAGCGGGCAACCTCGAATCTTTTGCGGGCTTTTTTAACAGTTCCTTAACGCCCCTTTCCCAATGAAAAAATTGCCCTGTTTCCCTCTAAAGGTTATAATATAGAAAAAAAGGACATCCTGATAAAATGAATCTGACGACATCGACTTTTAAACATAAAACACCGGAAACCTTTATCGGCAATGCCCTGCTCACGGTACTGATTCTTGTGGCGGCCACCGTCATTGCCTTTTGGTTTTTTCATATCGTTCCCGAAAACCCGGCCAACATCGCGCTGGTTTATATCATCGCGCTGGTATTAACCGCCCGCTTTACCAGCGGCTACATTTACGGCATCGCCGCTTCTCTTGCCAGTGTGGTGGGCATCAACTATCTGTTTACCTATCCCTATTTCCAGGTGAATTTCACACTCTCCGGCTATCCCGTAACGTTTGTGTTCACCCTGATAATTTCTCTCATGGTGAGCACCATGACCACCCGGATTAAGGAGCAGGCCGACGCTCTGGTGGAACACGAAAAGCTCCTGATGGACGCGGAAAAAGAAAAAATGCGCGCCAATCTGCTGCGCTCCGTCTCCCACGATTTGCGCACGCCGCTTACCGGCATAATCGGAAGCAGCTCCGCCTATATCGACAATCACAGAGAGCTTGGGGAGGCGGAAAAGCTGGAACTGGTGAGCCATATACGGGAGGATTCCAACTGGCTTCTCAATATGGTGGAAAATCTTTTGTCCGTCACCAGAATCAACCAAAATTCCATGAAAATTGCCACCTCCATGGAATCCGTGGAGGAAGTGGTGGCGGAGGCAATCGCCCGTTTCTATAAAAGATTTCCCAATGCGGACGTAAAGGTGCAGGTGCCGGAAGAATTTCTGATGATACCCATGGACGCCATGCTGATTGAGCAGGTCATCATCAATCTGCTGGAAAACGCACTTGTCCATTCCCGCAGCTCTCTCCCGGCGGAGCTTACCGTTATCCATGAGGAAAAGCAGGTTGCTTTCCACATCAGGGATTACGGAATCGGCATTTCTCCCGACAGGCTGGAAACGATTTTCGACGGCTCCAGCTACCGTCCCGAAACCAGCACGGACGGCCACAAGGGCATGGGAATCGGGCTTTCCATCTGCAAAACCATTATTACCGCCCATAACGGAGCAATTACCGCAAAAAATCACAAGACCGGGTGCCAGTTTACGTTTACGCTTCCCGAATCAAATATCTGACGCCGTGCAGGCTTTTGGGCAGAAAGGTAAAATAACATGACAAAAGACTCTTTTACAAACAGCATTCTCTTAATCGAGGACGAGGAAAATATCCGCTCCTTTATATTTACCGCATTGAAAAACCAGAGCTATAAGGTCACGGCTTCTGCCAGCGGGGCCGAGGGCCTACATCTGGCCGCCTCATTGTGTCCCGATATCATCCTGCTTGATTTGGGACTGCCCGATATGGACGGCATGGAGGTCATAAAAAAGCTGCGCTCCTGGACGGCAATCCCCATCATTGTGATTTCCGCCCGCACAAATGAGCACGAAAAGGCCAGAGCTCTTGACCAGGGCGCGGACGACTATATCACAAAGCCTTTCGGCACGGTGGAACTTCTTGCCCGAATCCGCACCTCTCTGCGGCACAGCAGGCAGATGCAGGACATGTCCTCCATCCATCAAAAGCCCTATCACTACAAAAATCTTACCATCAATTTTGAAAATCATGTGGTGACACTAAACAATGAAATCATTCACCTGACGCAGATTGAGTATAAGCTTCTGACGCTTCTCGCCAGAAACTCGGGCAAGGTGCTGACCTATACTTTCATTATGGAAAAAATCTGGGGTCCCTACACCGACAACAACAACCAGATTCTGCGGGTAAATATGGCGAACATCCGAAGAAAAATCGAAAAAAATCCGGCCACGCCGGAATATGTTTTTACGGAAATCGGCATCGGATACCGAATGGCGGAGGGGGACTGAAAACTCCTTCTTTCCCCGGTTTTTAAGAAATGCTGGCGAAAAAAGGGGGGCAGCCCCCCTTTCATTTTTTAAAATTTATTTTTCGGGAATGACAATGTACTTTCCCTCTGCCCGCATTCCCGGATTGCCAAGAACATCGGCAAGCCCGGACAGGCCGATGGTTTTGCACACCATGCTTTCCACGTCAATGCGGCCTTTGTCAATCAACTCAAGCGCCCTTGCCTGCGTCAGCGGGTTGATGTAGGACGCCTTCAGGGTAAGCTCTTTTCTGAAAATATCGTAAGGCTTCACCGCAATCTGCTCCTCCGGCTTTGTCAGGCCGAACATCATAACCGTCCCCTTATTGCCCGCCAAATCTATGGCCTGCTCCATGGTTGACGTTCGTCCGGCGCACTCAATCACCGTTTGCACCCAGTTCATACCTGCCTCATGCAGTTTTGCCTTCACATCCTCGTTCAGAGGGTCGATACAGATATCCGCGCCCAATTTTTTCCCCATGGCGCGCTTTTTCTCCACCGGCTCTAAAAGCGCTGTCTGCGCTGCGCCGGCCAGCTTTGCAAGCTGAAGCATCAAAAGCCCTATCATGCCGCCGCCGATGATTACCACCTGATGCCCCGGCCTTAAATTGCACATATCGATTCCATGGAGGCAGCAGGCAACGGGTTCCGCCATGGCCCCCTGCTCAAAACTGGTATTTTCGCCCAGACGGTATACCTGGCTTTCCTTTACCACGCAGTATTCTGCAAATCCGCCGTTTACCGTGGTGCCGTATCCTATCATATTTCCGCAGAAATGAACTTCTCCGCTTCTGCAGTAATCGCACGAGCCGCAGTAGCAGTTGGGGTCAATGCACACCCTGTCCCCTTCCCGGAAATTCGTCACTTCGCTGCCGGTCTTTGCGACAACGCCGGAAAACTCGTGTCCCAAAATCGTGGGCGGCGTCACCTCCGCCGCTCCCTTGTCCCCCTCATAAATATGTACGTCGGTACCGCAGATGCCGCAGGCTTTTACCTGAATCAGCACTTCCTTCGGGCCGGGCTGCGGCGCCGGTGTTTCCTCTACCCTTAAATCATGTTTGCCGTAAAAATATGCACTTTTCAATTTTTTAACCATGCTCCTTTCCAAAGCCCGGAGGCTTTGCGCACAGCACAAATTTCCGGATTGAAAATTTTAATTTTCAGTCTTTCCCTCATTTCTGCGCTGCTTTTTCTCTGGTAAATATAGTATAGCATTCCCCTGCCCGCTTTTCAATTTAAAATCCGTTCTCCTTACCGATACAGCACAAACTTCTGCACTTCCCGCAAAAACCCGATTTCCAAAAGGGCGCTCTCCGCCTCCCTTGGGTAATCCAAAACGGCAATCCGCTTTTTGCCGGGAAAAACCCTTCCCTGGCGGAAATCTTCCGCAAACCGGCATAAGGTCTCTTTCAGGTTTTCCTCCTCAAACACCCGAAGCGTCTTTCCCTGGCGTTCAAAGAGGGCTGTGAGGCGGCCGGCGTAAAAGGCGGCGGCGGTTCCCGGCACGTTCAGAAATGCGCTCTCCTTTTTGTGGGCTATAAATTTGCCATAGGGCTGGAGAGGCTCCGCCGCGTTTACCCACACCAGTTCCTTTTTGGGGTGAAGGAGCGCCGCCGTCACGCTCTCGAAATCCTTTTTTCTGATGAACTGCGCCCCGGAAAGGCTTTCCACGAAATAGCCTCTCCGAACCTGTCCCGTGTATTCCTGAACACGCAGGACAGACAGCGCCTCCTGCCATGACAGGCCGCACTGGCCCGCGGTTTCTCTGCACAAAATCAGGTATCTGTCAAAGCATCTGTCCATCTTTTCCTGAAGGCTTCGGTTTAAAAGGGGTCTTACCAGGTCGTACCGTCCCGCATGGAGCGTCTTTACCCTTGCCCCCACCCTCTGCCTCGGCGCTGCCTTTTCCGTTTTCTTTCTCCCAAGCCACTGCCGCACCGGGACAAAGCTGTCCGCGCTTATGAGTCCTTTTTCCATCAGCGATACCAGCGTTTCATAGGGCGATTCGCCGCCCAACAGGCCGTTTAGGGACTGCATAAAGCAAGCTCCCCGCTTTGCAAGCGTTTCTGTGAGAATCCTCTCCTTTTCCGAAAGCGCCTCCCATGGGATTTCCGGCTCCGCCTCCCAGTCCGTCTGCTCCGGGGATTCAAAGCAAATCTTCCCGTTTTCCTCCATGCGCCAGCTATACTCCCCGGCGGCAAGCAGCTTGTCCAGACAGCTTTCCCTGTAATTTTTCACTCTGGCCGGAAAAATCACTTCCTCCCACAGCGCCGCCGGATAAGGCGTTCCGGCAAAGCAGGCCGCCGTCTCCCGCATGTCCTCCTCCGGCAGAGTCATCCGGTAAAGCCGGGAAAACAAAAGGGCGGCGTAGTTTTCAGGCGGGCAGGTGGAAATTTCTGCCCGGCGGTTCTTTACGGTGCGCGTCCTGGCCCGCTTATAAAGCTCACCATGGTAATAACATATCTCCTGACGCTTTCCGCTCTGCCCGCCTCCCGCCGTTTCCAGACGCACCGTCCGCTCCCGGGCGGCCGCTTCTTTTCTGTCGCACAGCAAAGAAAGGGCCGATGCGGAAAATTCCTCCGTCCAGCCGTACCGCAGAGCCGCCTCTTTTACCGTAAAGGGGCCGCGGTAGCGTAACATACGCCTCAGGATTCGCAGCGCTTCCTCCGAAGGGGACCGGGCCGGTTCTGTTCCGGGATTTTCTCCCTCTCTCCCGCCGTTTTCCATGGCAATCTCATATTCTTCCCGCTCCTCCGCCGCAATCCAAAGCCCCTGCTCAAGATAAAGGGCCCGTCCTTCCTGTGCCAGACTTTCCAGCCATTCCACAGGCACATCCAGCTCTCCCGCCGCCAAATCCCCTTCCGTCATCAGAAGCGTGTGGAGCTGATTTTCGTTTTCCGGAAGCTTTTCCCTTACCAGTATGTCCGCAAGCTCCCGCTCTCCCGGGTCTTCCAGTTCCTTTTCCTGCTTTAAAGCCTCCTCCACGGCCACGTGGATTTGCCGGGAGGTGGGGGCATAATCGTACATCACCGCCGCTTCCTGGGCCCACTGAAGGGGCAGGGACATGGGCGAGGGGATTTCCGAATAGATTTCCCGGACCACAATCTCCCCGGAACGGATTTTCTCAAGTATTTCCCTAACCCCCGCCGCGTCCCAGAGATGCTCCATGCATTCCCGCCTTGTCTCCCGCATCAGGGGGTGGTTTTTCTCCCGAACCACCTGCTCGAGCATTTCCGCCCCTCTGAGCCGCTGCATCCAAAGGGGCTGCCTGCTTCTTCCCCTTACGCCCATCATCAACGCCCTGCCGCAGTTGTAACGGAACGCGATATTAAAAAGAGGGGTGGCGGGAAGCAGCGCGCCCAGAACATCCGCCGCCGTTTCCGGCTCTATTCTCGTAAGGATTCCCTCCGGCAGCGCCTCCTGTCCATAGGCGTACAATAAAAAGCCGTCCTCCTCGTCCACGCTTCCCACGTTTTCACACAGCTCCGCCTTCATGGCATGGGCCGCAAGCAGGGCAAGGGGCGCGTTAATCCGTCTGCCGAATACGGAGTGGAACATAATCTGGCTTCCTCCCGCCGCGTCCCGGAAATGCTCCGCCAATATCACCCTGTCGTCGGGCAGTATGCCCGTGGCCGCAATCTGCCGCTTCAAATAGCCCTCCGCAAGGGAAACCGCCGCTTCGTCCAGCCCCAGCCCCGCCAGAGCTTTTGGCAGTATCCCTCCGTCTTTCGCCTCCTGAAGCCTGTGTAAAATGCGGCCGAAAGCCATACCCGTTGTCTTATCCCGTCCTTTCAGCTCTCCTTTCCAGAAAGGCAGCCTTGCACCCTCCGCCGGAGCCTGCACCACCGTTACCGTATCCCGCCCGATATCCACCACCCGCCAGGCAAAAGCGCCCAGAATAAAGCGGTCGCCTTTCTGCGTCTCGTAGACAAATTCCTCGTCCGCTTCTCCCACCTTCACGCCCGCTTCCGTGCGCACGGTATAAAGCCCTTTGTCGGGAATGGTTCCGCCCGCGGAGACCGCAAGCATCCTGCTGTAGCCGTCCCCCTCCACCTTCTCATGGATTCTGTCGTATAAAATTCTGGGGCGGACCGGAATCTCCCTTTTATGCTCATAGTCTCCCGCCAGCATCTCAAGCACGGATTTCACATCCTCCTTTGTAAGGCCGCAAAAAGGCCATGCCCTGGGGAGAATCTCCATCACCTCGTCCACCCAATAGCCTTTAAACGCCGCCATGGATACCAGATGCTGGGCCAGTATATCCAGACAGCCCCGAGGCGGATTTACCGGTTCCACATAGCTTTCCGAGGCAAGCCTTGCGGTCATGCCGCAGAGAACGCTTTCCGCCGCCGTCCTCGGAAACAGATACATAACGCTGGTACGGAACGGATTATGGCCGGCGCGCCCCAGCCTCTGTCTGGTGCTGGAGATGGTGCGGGGACATCCCACCTGCAGTACCTGGTCGATTTCCCCTACGTCAATCCCAAGCTCCATGGAGGAGGTTGCGCACAAAAGCCGAAGCCGCCCTTCCCGCAGGGCCTTCTCCGTTTCCTCCCGCCGGGCTTTGGAAAGGCTGCCGTGGTGGACTCTTGCAAAATCCTCTCCGCCTAAAAGATTGACATAATAGGCCAGCTTTTCCGCATATCTTCTGCCCTCCACGAAAGCGATTACGCTTTGATTTTCCTGACAGTACTGATAAACCAGACGGGAAAGTTCCTGCCAGATGGGGTCCTTTTTTCTCTTGCTCACATCCACATAGGAGCCCAGCGTTTCAAGACGTACCCGCTTTTCCATAAAAGGGGCGGCCACGGTGACCGGCTCCGGCGCAAGATATTCCGCCGCCGCAGATAGAGGGGCGATGGTAGCCGACAGTCCGATGCGCTGCAGCGGTTTACCGCACAGTATGTCAAGCCGGGCGATGGACAGCATCAGATGCGCCCCCCGCTTGGTGTCAATCAGGGAGTGGAGTTCGTCGATAATCACCGCTTTTGCCGATTTTAAAACCGACTGTCCTGATTTTGCGGTGAGCATCAGATAGAGAGATTCCGGCGTGATAATCAGAATATGCGGCGGTTTTCTCACCATCTTCTGCCGCTCGCTCTGAGGCGTGTCGCCGGTACGCACCTGCGCGCTGATAATCCCTTCGCCTCCGATTCCGGCAAGGGGTTTTCGCAAATTTTCGCGGATATCCGCCGCCAGGGATTTTAAGGGGGACACGTAAATCAGATAAAGCTCCTGTTTCAGACTCTTCTGCGCCGCCATCTTTTTCATCCTGTCCAGAAAAACCAGAAAAGCGGACAAAGTTTTCCCCGCGCCGGTGGGCGCGGACACCAGCACATGGCCCCCGGCGGCAATGGCCGGCCAGGTTTCTTTTTGTACCGGCGTAGGCTCCCCCAGCGTCTTTGCAAACCATTCCGCCGTCTGCGCTTCGAACAGACTCATACAATCCTTCTCCCTGTCCATACTTCCCCCTGTTCTGAAAGGGGCTGCCGCACCGCCGGTGCCACAGCCCCTTATCTGTTGTCTGTCTGATTTTATTTCACAGCCGCGCCTGAGCAGATACGCGCGCAGGCTTTTGGCCTTCCCTATACGTCCAGCTTATCGGATGCCTCTTTCATCAGCTCAATGACGGGAAGATGCTGAGGGCATACGTTCTCGCACTGGCCGCAGGCAATACAGTCGCTTGCTCTGCCGGAATCGCTTGTGAGTCCCTTGTAAAACATTTTCGGTCTTCCGTCCTCCGGGTACAGGCGAATGGTGTTTAAAGCGCGGAACACGTCGGGAATCTTGATTTTTACCGGACATCCCACACAGCAGTAACGGCAGGAGGTACAGGAAATCAGCGGCATATCCTGCCGTTTTTTCACAACCGCGTCAATCACTTTCTTTTCTTCCTCTGAAAGAGACTCAAAAGAAGCAAAGGTATTCAGGTTATCGTCCATCTGCTCTTTGTTTGACATTCCGCTCAAAATCGTCATAACGCCGTCCAGAGAACCCGCAAACCTGAGAGCCCAGGACGCAGCAGAAGCCTCGGGACGCGCTTCTTTCAGCATGCCTTCAAGCTCGGGCTCCAGATTTGCCAGCGTCCCGCCTTTTACGGGCTCCATTACGATAACGGGTATATTACGTCTTTTCAGAATTTCATAAAGCTTGCCGGACTGAACCAGTTGGTTGTTCCAGTCAAGATAATTCAACTGAATCTGGACAAACTCCACCTCCGGATGGGCGTCAAGCACCTTTTCTAAAAGTTCGGGCGTTCCATGGAAAGAAAATCCGAAATGTTTGATTTTTCCTTCCGCCTTTTTCGCCACGCCCCAGTTAAAGCAGTCATACTTCTCATAAGTATTGTAATTATTTCCGTCCTCAATACTGTGAAGAAGATAAAAATCAAAATAGTCAACGCCGCAGCGGGAAAGCTGTTCTTCAAAAATCCGGTCTCTGTCCTCAGGCCCGGACATCTCCCATGCGGGAAGCTTTGTGGCCACATAAAAATCCTCTCTGGGATAGCGCTCCACAACCGCTTCCTTTACCACGCCCTCCGACTTTCCGTTGTGATAAACGTAAGCGGTGTCAAAATAGTTAAATCCTTTTTTCATGTATGCGTCAACCATTTCGCATACATGCGCCATGTCGATTTCCCCGTTTTCCTCAGGCAGACGCATCAGTCCGAACCCAAGTCTGGGCATACTCTTTACATCAATCATCTCAATTCTCCTCTCTCAATCATTATTTGTTTTTTCCGCAAAGCGGAGCAGGGACACAATCGGTACAATCAGGATTCCGCAGAAAAAATTGCTTACGCCGTGCAGAAAATCCCAGGGCAGCCCTGCCACAATCCATGCAAACGTTCCCTTAAGGCTCATCCCATATAAAACCGCCTGGGCCGGCGCATAAAGTACGCCGAACAGAAAGCCGTGCAGGGCGCACACCGTCATATAAACTAACGGGCGTATCCTTCGGGGCATTTCTCTGGGAAGAAGCATAACGGCTCCCCACAGAACCGTCCACAGATAAAGATAAGGAAGCCACCATGTGGCAAAACCGCTGAATATTCCGTTTAAAATCACATAGGTATAAATCGGGTACAAAGCTTTTTTTCTGTAAACCACCGTAAATGCAATAGTGAACGTTCCCAGCAGATGTACGTTGGGAATAACCTCCATGATTATCTTTGAGGCGTACATGACGGCTCCCAGCATTGCAAAAACCGTTATTTCACGGGTAGTCAGCTTCATTTTTATCCCTTTTCCACCTTAAAGGAATAACTTTCGCCTTCGGCTATCGCCGTACTGTCAACGCCGGATACCGCGTATTCGTCATTTACATAAAAAGCCCAGTATACGCCGTCCGCATCGTAATCCGCGGTGACGCCGTTTACCGTCTTAACATAAAGGCCGTACTCGCTCTCGTCCCCGGCAATCAGATTAAGCTCAGCTAACGCCGCTCCCACGGTTTCCTGATTCGTATGGATTTCAAACTTCGTTTCGTTTCCGTCCTTATCCACCACAGTAAAGGGAAATACCCTGTCGCCTTCCCCCAATACGCTGACGCCTGTTTCCGTTCCCGAAGCGGTTTCTTTTTTTTCATCGCTTCCGCAGCCGGCAGTAAAAAGCGCCATTGCAAGAATCAATACCATGCAGACAATATATGACAGCAGTTTATTTCCATGTTTTTTTTTCATCGTTTTATCCGTTCCTCCCGCGTTTATACCGGCTCGCTTACGAGTTAAAAAGGCACAGGACGCAAATCCTGTGCCTCAAACAAGCCAATGCTGTTTAGTATTTGCCAAATCCATCTCCAAGGGAGATTACCTGCTCATTATCCATACTTGCGGAAGAAGCGCTGCTTCTGGATGAAGAAGCGGAACTGCCGTTTCCTAAATTGTAAATGGAAAGCATATCTCTCATTCTTGAAGCCTGGTTTGAAAGCTCTTCACTGGCTGCCGCACATTCCTCGCTGGTTGCGGAGTTTGTCTGTACAACCTGAGATACCTGTGAAATTGCCTGTTCAATCTGAGAAACTGCCGTTGCCTGATAGTTGGAGGATTCCGCGATACCGTTGATGATGATTTCGCTTTCCTGTACTACCTTGGTGATTTCTTCCATAGCCGCTGCCGTATCGTCCACAATCTTGGAACCGGAATTTACCTGCTCAATGGAATCCTGAATAAGTTCCGCTGTTTCCTTTGCAGCTTCCGCACTCTTGGCCGCAAGGCTTCTAACCTCTTCCGCAACAACCGCGAAGCCCTTACCAGCCTCGCCTGCTCTTGCCGCCTCAACTGCCGCGTTCAGAGCAAGGATATTGGTCTGGAATGCAATATCGTCAATGGTCTTGATAATATTGGAGATACTTGAAGACGACTTGTTAATTCCCTGCATTGCAACCGTCATCTGCTTCATCTGGGAATTTCCGTTCTTAACATCGTTAATTGCCGTAACTACAAGCTGTGCGGCGTCGTTCGCCTGCTGCGCGTTCTGTCTGGTCTTTTCAGCGATTTCATCAATAGAAGCCGTAATCTGCTGAATTGCGCTTGCCTGCTCTGTAGAGCCCTGTGCCAGCGCCTGGCTTGCGCTTGCTACCTGTGAAGCGCTGATGGTAACCTGTGAACCTGCGTCGCTGATATTTGAAAGTGTATGTAAGTTATCCTCTACCAGTTTCTTTAAGGAGTTGCCAAGAACGTCCTCAGAAGATGCGGGCGTTACGGAGATTGTCAGATTACCGTTGGAAACTTCCTCTGCAACTTCTGCCTGCTGTTTGATATTGTCAATAACCTTGGTATACTCGTCTACCAAATCGCCAAATTCGTCGTTGTTATATTTTGTCATTTCAATGTTGTTTACACGGCCCAGAGCAATTTCCTTTGCCGCTGCGGACAACTGGCGTACGGAACGCATAATTGCCTTGATTAAAGCCAGACCTACCAGAACGGTAATGATAACCGATACTGCAAGAATTCCAAAGCTAATCCAGTTGGAAATCTGCATGATGCTTCTCATTCTTTCCACACGGCTGTCTTTTCCGCTGTTTACAACTTCCATAAGCTCTGCCGACACTGCGTCGGTTATCTCCTCATGTTCAAGGAAATGCTGATGCAGCTCTTCCGCGCCTGCCTCATTCATCTCTGCCACGATATCCACACACTCCGTCGTGATAAACATGCTCACTACCACGGTCAGAATCGTAAGCAGAACAGGAAGGCTAAATCCCAATATTAATTTTGTCCTCATCTTCATGTTTTTCATTTTTCACACCTCTCAATCTTCTTCCATATTCATTTCATTTGCGCCTTCAACAACCGATAAATCCTCGTCGTTGAGAAGTTTATCCGGGTCTAACAAAAGTTTTACCGACTCTCCTACCTTGCCGATACCGTAGACATATTTGTTGTGTCCCTTGTCTACGCGGCCAATGCTCGGCGGCGGAAGGATATTTTCATCTTTAATCTCAACCACTTCCGCAATTTTCTCTACAATCAGTCCCACTATCATCGATTTCACATTAATTACAATGATACAAGTCCTGTCATTGTACTCCAGAGGGGGCTGTTTAAATCTCAGTCTCACGTCTATTACCGGTATAACCTTTCCACGGAGATTAATCAGACCTTTGATATAATCCTCCGTCTCGGGAATAGCGGTAACCGACTGAAATTTAATAATTTCATTTACATACTGGATTTCCAGGCCAAAATATTCGTTTCCGGACTTGAAGGTCATATACTTGCCTTTCTGCTCGTCATGTCCGTCCGAACCGCCCTGGGTTCTTACTTCATTTGCTTCACTCATATATTTGCCGCTCCTTTCTTCATGCTATTCTATTAATCCGGTCGCATCCAAAATTAAAGCAATGCTTCCGTCACCAAGCTGCGTACAGCCGGATAAGCCTTTTACTTTTCCAATGTAAGAAGGAATCGGCTTAACCACGATTTCTCTCTCTCCAACCAGTTTATCCACTAACAGGCAGATTTTTTTGTCTTCCACTTCAAGAATCAGCATGATTCCCTTTTCAACCGACTCTTCATACTGCTCTAAGCCGTACCATTTGCCCAGGCGCAGTACTGGGTAGCATTCGCCGCGAATCATTATGTATTCGTCGCCGTTGGGCTCGTGAATCATCATTTCCTCTTTTACGCGGATAAACTCTTTAATCACGCCTGTTTCCATTACAAAGGAGGAATTACCTGTTTCCATTACAATTCCGTCGATAATGGCGAGGGTGAGAGGAATCTTAAGGCTCATGGTACTGCCAAGGCCCGCCGTGCTTTCAATTTCCAGCGTACCGCCGATTGCCTGGATATTCTGGATAACCACGTCCATGCCGACGCCTCTTCCCGAAATCTCGGTAACCTGCTCGTTGGTTGAAAATCCCGGAAGTGTGATAAACTGATATACTTCCTTGTCGGAATAAGCGGAATCCGGCTTCGTATCGTCCAAAAGCCCCTGCTTTCTCGCCTTTGCAATAATTCTGTCCCTGTCAAGACCGGCGCCGTCGTCCGAAACGCTAATCCATACCTTGCCCGCTTCCGTCTTCGCGGATAAGGTAACCTTTCCTTTTTCAGGCTTGCCGCTCTCGATACGCTCTTCTTTTGTTTCAATTCCGTGGTCAACGGAATTTCTCACAATATGCATCAGCGGGTCGGAAATATGCTCGATGATATTCTTATCCACCTCAGTCTGGTCGCCCACCATAACAAACTCGATTTCTTTTCCGAGCTTCCTGGAAGTATCGAACACAATACGGTTCATCTTCTGGAAAGTATTGGTAAGGGGCACCATTCGCATGGACATAATCACGTCCTGCAAGTCCGTGGATACCTTGGAAAGCTGCGCCGCCGCCTTATGGAAATTATCCAGGTACAGCCCCGGCACATTGAGGTCCGGACTCTGCAGCACTACCGACTCGGAGATAACCAACTCTCCGATAAGTTCCATCAACTGGTCCATCTTGCTGACATTTACGCTGATAAATGACGCCTTATCGGATTTCTTATCCTTCGCAAGGGTTTTCCTCTTGCCCGGTTCCTTGGACTTAATGACGAAGTCGCCCGGCGCCATCTTGGATTTTGCAGGCGCTTCGGCCTCCTTCTTCACCTCTCCGGCTCCAGCCTCCGCCTTGCTTTCTATTTCTTCCACGCTGGCATTTAAGTCAATCACCGGCGCGGCTGCGGGTTCGTCCTCGCCGAAGTCAAAGCCCTGAAGAAACTCTTCCGCTTTACACTCGTAGACGTCCACTTCCTTGATATCATAGCCCACGCCGATAATCTGGCGGATATCCTCCTCGGTACACTGTGCCTGCAGCAGAATACGGAAACCTTCTTTTAAGATTGTCTCCGCGCTACTCTCGTCGGAAATAATATCTTCCGGGGAATACAGCAAATCTTCCGCAATCTCTTTCAGCGCGTATACGGTTTTATACGCGTGGACGTTGGCCATTTCCGTAGTCGGATAAAAGGTGAGATATATCTTATAAAACCGACTGTCGGTTGTAGCCACCGGCGCGATATAAAAATGCTTGGGCTCCTCGTGCACATTTTCGGGAGGCTCCTCCTGCCCTGCGGCAGCTCCTCCGTTTTTGAGCATATTTAAAAATTTGTCCAAATCCGCCACCAGACCAGTGGCGTCCCCGTCTGCCGGGTCTCCGCTGCGAATCTTTTCCAACTCGCCAGAAATAAAGTCCTCCACCTCCAGCACATGCTCAACCAACTGCAGATGAGGTACATTATCAGGATGGGATTCTCTTAAATAATAGAAAACATCCTCCAGCTTATGCGACACAGCCGTTATATTATCAAACATCATGATACCGGAAGAACCCTTGATGGTATGCATGGTTCTGAATATTTCATTTATGCTGTCTTCGTCAAAGCATTCCGCATCCTTCTGTTCCAGAACTCTTTCCTGAAGCTGCTCCAGCAACTGCTCGTTTTCAAACAGATAAATATCAAGCATGCCGTCTGTGCTAAATTCTTCAGCCATATATTTCTCCTTTCCTGTATATTTTCAGTAATATATTTTTATATCAGTCCCAGCTTTCTCATAGCCTCCTCGAATCTTCCCTGGTCGATAGGCTTTCCGGAATATACGGTGCATCCCAGTTCAAATGCCATTTTCACGTTGCTTTCGTCATTCAGCGCCGTAGTCATAATCACTTTCACTGCCTGCTCCGCCGGAATATTTCTCTCCCTTTCCAGATTGCGGATGCCTACAAGCGCCTGATAGCCGTCCATAACCGGCATCATAATATCAAGACAAATCAGGTCGTAAGGCTCTCCGTCCTCCAAAGCCATCATAAATGCATCCACCGCTTCCATTCCGTCCACGGTTACGTCGCACTCACCATACTTTGACAGAAAGTTTACCATAAATTTTCTTGTTGCAAAATCGTCTTCTGCCAATAGAATTTTCATGTCGTCTCTCCTTTGTTTATTTTCGCATTTTATTTAGTAAAGCATAGGTTCTGCCCGGAATATCCGAAAGCTTCTCCTGAAACTCAACCGCTCCTATATCATAAGCAACCTTGGGCATCCCGTATACAACGCAGGTGGATTCATCCTGCCCGATTGTCCTTGCCCCGGCCTTTCTCATTGCAAGCAGACCCTTGGCGCCGTCGCCGCCCATACCGGTTAAAATAATTCCCACCGCGTTGGCTCCCGCCACCTTTGCAACGGAATCGAACAGCACTTCCACGGAAGGACAGTGCCCGTTCACCCGGGGGCCCTGCTTACATTCCACCTGATAATTCCCGTTTACCTTAACCAGACGCATGTGCCTGTCACCGCCAGGGGCTATCAGCATATGGCCTGGCAGTACCCGGTCTCCGGTTTCCGCTTCCTTTACCTTTATACGGCAGATATCGTTCACACGCTTTGCGTACATTGACGTAAATCCCGGCGGCATATGCTGCACCACCACGATTCCCGGAATATCCGTGCCGTACCCCTTCACCACCTCAAGAATTGCTTCCGTGCCGCCTGTTGACGCGCCGATTGCAACGATATGGTTGTTGTTCTGAACGGAAAGACGGTGTTCCGGCTGGGTCAGCGATTTCATTCTGACATTGCCAAGCTGCGCCGCAGCAGCAATCTTAATTTTTACCAGAAACTCGTTCTTTACCCAGTCCTCATACTGACGCGGACTTGTAATTGCCGGCTTCGCCACGAAATCCACGGCTCCCGCCTGCATGGCGTCGAATACCTTATCGCTCAGGGAGCTGATTACCACTACCCGCAGCGGATACTGTGGCATCAGTTTGCGGAGGAACTCGATTCCGTTCATCCGCGGAAGTTCCACATCAAGCGTCATTACATCCGGCTTGCATTCGATAATTTTATCTCTCGCCTCAAAAGCGTCCTTCGCCTCCCCCACTATCTGTATGGAGGGGTCCTTGCGCAAATTCTGGATAAGCAGCCCTCTGAAAACAGCCGAATCATCCACTACCAAAACCCTGATTGGATTCATACCTCCCCTACCTTTCATTCTTTCTGAATATTGACGGCTGGATAATCTGGAACGGCGTATTGCTCCTGTCCAACGTCTCCGTTGTTCCTATAAACAGATACCCGCCCGGCTCCAGTGCGTCATATACCTTCTGAACCAGCCCCGCTTTAGTCTTCTCATCAAAATATATCATAACATTGCGTAAAAATATAGTATGCATTTTTTTCCTGAAAGGGAAAGGGTCCATCAGATTAAACTGGCGGTAAATCACCTCTTCTTTCAATTCCTGCTTTACCTGATACTGACTGCCGCCCGCAACTTCCTTGAAAAACTTCTTTTTCCAGGCATCGGGAACCTTCTGGAGCTGCTCCGCGGCGTAAACCCCCGCCATGGCCTGCCGGAGTACCTTGGTCGAAATATCCGTAGCCAGTATTTTGGTGTCCCATTTATTATATTCTATTCCGAAGAAATCTGCAAGAACCATAGCAATCATATACGGCTCTTCTCCCGTGGAAGCGGCGCCGCACCAGATACGCAGCTCTTTTTTTGCGTTTTCCTTCATTTTCAGCCAGGGAAGCACCGTACTTTTAAAATAATTGAAATGCTCAAACTCCCGCATAAAATACGTGTGGTTTGTGGTCAGCAGGTTCACCAGCATTTTTTCCTCAACGCCCGAACGGTCCCTCTCCACGGCGTCCATAAACTCGTTCACCGTTTTCCAGCCGCCTGTTTTCATGTGCTTCTGCAGCCGTCCGTTGACAATCACCTTTTTTTGCGTCAGGTCAATGCCGTAATTTTGTTTCATGTAAGTTGATATTCTTCTAAACTCCTCATCAGTTATCAAAAATCTCATCCCCCTTCACTTCAAAATGTATTTAGTCCAATAACTGACGCGATATCCTGCAGCATATTTCAAAAATGTCAGGGCTAAAAATTTTACCCGCCTCCTGCCTCATAACGGCAAGGGCTTCTTCCCTGCTTTGTTTTTCTTTTCCTGTCAGTGCGCAAAATCTGCTCATTATATGTACAATCTGCGCGGCGAGAGGAATTTCCTCTCCTTTAAGGCCTTCCGGATATCCGCTTCCATCCCAGTTTTCATGGTGATAATTCGCAATATCCATGGAAACCGCGATAAAATCGTTATAATCATTGCTGCCGTGAAGGTCTTTGAGCAGCTTGGCTCCTAAACTTGTATGGCTTTTTGCCAATGCGGACTCCTCCGCCGTAAGAGCCTCTCCCTTTGTCAAAATTTCTGTGGGGACCCCAATGTTTCCTATGTCGCAAAGGGGCGCCGCCAATTCTATGGTATCGATATAAGTATCGGAAATTTTCTCTTCGTAAAGCGGTGAGAACTGCATTCCCTGCGCGAGAGTCCTGCAATTTTTCCGCAGCCTTTCCATGTCTTCCTTATTATAGGACAAATCCCTTGCCGCGATGTCCGCAAGGGCGTACAGCGTATTTTTTTTCTCCTGCTCCATCTGCCGGAGCTGCTCGTTTACGGAAATCTGAAGCCGCCTGTTCATGTCCCGGAGCTTTCTGGTCATCTTATAGAGACGCAAATGAACCCCGACTCTGGCTTCAACCTCCTCCGGGATAAAGGGTTTTATAGTCCTCCCCGCCGATGGAAAAGCCCTCCACGATATTCTGCGTTTCGTCAAAAGCCGAGATAAATATAATCGGGATGTTTCTGGTTCTCTCGTCGTCCTTTAAAATCCGGCACAACTCATATCCGTCGATTCCCGGCATGGAGATATCCGTCAGAACCAGCATGGGAAGCCGTTCCCTGAGCTTTAAAAGCGCCTCTTCGCCGCTCTTTGCCAGCATAAAATCACAGCCCATATTTTTGATGATTTCCCCAAGGAGAACTCTGTTTATTTCCACATCATCCACGATAAGAACTGTGGCCTTACCCATGCCCTTTTGTGCATATCCCATAACAAGTCCTCCCGTCATACTGAAAGGAAACTCTGAAGTTCCTCAAATCCGGCGGCCGCTTTGTCATAATTTTCTTTCTGTACTGCCATCTTAAGCCGCAAAACCACTCTGGCCACCTCCCGGGGCGCTCCCTCCGAAAGCTGCCTTATGGTTTCCATAAACATTTCCGCTTTTTCCCAGTTGCTCATCTCCACACACAAAACCAGTTTTGAAAGGTTCTTTGAAAGAGCCTCTTTGTTTTCAGGCGTTCCGTATATCTTAACGGCTTCCTGGCTCTCCTCTTCCTCCCATACGGAAAAAGCGGCCGTTTCATCTATTCTGTCAGGGATTTCCCCCGCCTCTTCGCAAAGGCCGGCCCATATGGAAAAGGAAAAAGCGCTTCCTCTGTCCTTTTCGCTCTCTACCCCGATGCTTCCTCCCATCAGCTCCACAAGCTGCTTGCAGATATTAAGTCCAAGCCCTGTACCGCCGTATTTCCGGGAAATGGAAGCGTCCACCTGGGAAAAACTCTGGAACAGCTTATCCTGGTCCTGGGCATCTATCCCGATGCCGGAATCTATAACAAGGAAAAAAAGCTCCACCCTGTCGTTTACCTGCGCCGTCTTAAGCACCTGCACGGTGATTTTGCCAACCGTGGTGAATTTAAGGGCGTTTGACAACAGATTGTTGAGAACCTGCGCAATCCGAAGTTCGTCGCCAATCACATATTCGGGCACCTTCGGGGAAACCGTCATAAAAAATTCCAGTCCCTTTTCAGTGATTTTGCTGATGTGGTTGGCTTTCACATAGTCCAGCATATCCCTGACATGAAACTTTCTTTCCTCCAAAACAAACTTGCCCGCTTCTAACTTGGAAAAGTCCAGAATGTTGTTGATAAGTTTGTTCATGTCGTCGCAGCAGCGCTCAATCACCCTTAAGGTTCTAAGCTTCGGTTCGTCTTTTTCTTCGCCAATCAGTTCCCTTACATGGCCGAGCACGCCGTTTACCGGCGTTCGCAGCTCGTGGGTCACATTGGCCACAAACTCTGATTTCACCTTCAGCGCTTCCGCTGCTTCCTGCCTTACCTGGGTGTTTTTCCTGCTTAAATATTCCTTTTCCAGCGTGACGTTCGCCATGCAGATATAATCGCCGCAGCCGGCGCCGTTTTCCATGATTTTTGCCTCGACCGGAAAACAGGTGAGGTTTTTACGGTATGCCACCAGCTTCTGAACCCTGGGGCCAAAGGAATAATTCGCGGTAAACTCCCCGCCGGAAAAGGCAAAGGTGTCAGGAAAAATATCGCTGATATTTTTACCGCTAAGCCCCTCTTCGTATTCCAGATTTTTTCTTGCTTCGGCGTTGGCGTAAGAAATATACCCCGCTTTGTCGAACACAAGAATCATTTCCAATGCGTCTTCAGCGGAAAACATACTGCAACTGCTCTGTTCCATATGACCTCCATGCCGCATAAACGGCTTAAACATCATCAAAAGCGCTCCCAAAGCGCCTTTCCCTATGAAAAGATTTTATCCCCCTGCAGACACGAAAGAAAAGCAGCCAAAATAGAACGTCCCTCTACTTCCTGCTGCCTTCTGAAATATGTAGCTTCTCCCTTTGCTGTTCTTCCATGGCTTCTTCTGTTACCCCTTCATCCAACTGGCAAATCTCCAGAAATAAACGTAGCATTTTTTTATATAATTGTCAATGTTTTTGATTTAATCCCATGGAAATCAATTTATGGAAATTTCCAGAATGTCTCCCGCGTCTATCCGGGTTCCGTCATGCATCACCAGTTTCCGTCCGTATATATCGGCTTTTTTCAGATATCCTTTAACCGTCGCATACGCGCCGCCTTCCTTCTTACCGTCGGGCCTGAAATATGTAATTTCCACTTCCGGCTTATCTTTTATCTTATCCTGCAGCATCCGCAGCTTTTCATCAAGGCGGTTTCGCGCGTCCTCGTCCAGCTCCCGCTTTTCCTCCGTAAGCCGTGCCGTTTCCCTGACAGCGTCCTCAAAACCGGAAAGGGCGGCAAAAGGGGAAAACTGCGCCGCGCGGCTGGCGGCGGGCATCGGGGGATGGGTTCCGGAAACATGGTGCGGGAAATGAATAATATCCTCATAATTTTCCATCATTATGCTCTGTGGCCTCCAATCTGTCTGTTGCGCTCAACGGTCATCGCGCCCTTTTCAAGATTCATTCCTTTCAGGATTGCATTTTTTCCGAATTTCTTTTTAATGTCAAGTATGGCCTTCTGCCTGTTTTTCTCCCGCAAAAGTTCCGCTTTCTCCTCTTCCTTCTGTTTTTGCAGCGCCTCGTAATCGGTAAAAAGATTGAGCTGGCCAAAGCCCTCCTCCGCCGGCGCCGTCTCTTCCTCCAGCACATGGCCGGCTGTGACATAAACTCTTCTTATCAGAAGATTTTCATCCACAATCTGCTCATAAAGCCCCATGACCGCTTCCGCTATCAGCTTCGATGACGAAGTAAAACGGCCCAGATTCGCCGTACCGTGGGCGTGCCTCGGAATTTTTCTCCCGTAGCGGTCCATCGTGACCGGCCCTTTATATTTCTTTTTCGCTTCTCCGCCTGTAAGGCTTTCCTTATCGTATCCGATTGTCAGCGTTATCTGGTTCGTGGCCAGATTCCTGTCAACCAACTCAAGCGCCAGTTGGTCCGCCATTTCCCGGACAATCAGCTTCCCCATTTCAAAGCTGTAGGGATGCTGCAGCACCTGGCCGGAGCCCATGCTGCCCGATTCCGGCTTATACGCTTTAATATCCGCCATGGTGCAGGGCTCCCAGCCCCAGGCGTGGTCGATGAGAAGCTGCGCGTTGACGCCGAAAAGCTTATAAAGCAGCTCTTCATTGTGATATTCGGAGGGCTTTCCCAGAGAGCATCTGGCGATATCCCCCATGGTAAAAAGTCCGTTTTCCTCCAGCTTTTTGGCATATCCCCTCCCCACCCGCCAGAAATCCGTGAGCGGGCGGTGGTTCCACAAAAATCTCCGGTACGACATCTCGTCCAATTCCGCAATCTGCGCTCCGTTCCCGTCCGGCGGAACATGCTTTGCCATAATGTCCATGGCAATCTTGCAAAGATACAGATTGGAGCCAATCCCCGCGGCGGCGGTAAGCCCCGTAACCTCCAGAATTTCCTTTATGATTTTTCCCGCCATCTCTCTGGCGGTAAAGCCGCCCGCCGCCAGATAACCGGTAACGTCCATGAACACTTCGTCAATGGAATAGACGTGGATATCCTCGGGGGCAGCATACTTCATATAAATATGATAAATATCCGTACTGTACCTGATATAAAGGGCCATTTGGGGCGGAGCCGTGATATAGGAAACCGCAAGTTCTGGCGACGCCATAAGCTCATCCTTATTGTAAGAGGAACCTGAAAAAGAGGCCCCGACACCTGGCAGGGAGGCAAGCCGCCCGGCATTGACTTCCCTGATTTTCTGAGAAACCTCAAAAAGCCTTGCCCTTCCGGGAATGCCGTATTCTTTCAGCGAGGGCGATACCGCAAGACAGATTGTCTTTTCCGTGCGGCTTCTGTCCGCAACCACAAGATTTGTGGTAAGAGGATTCAGTTTCCGCTCCACACATTCCACGGAAGCATAAAAGGATTTCAAATCAATTGCGATGTAAGTACGGCTCTTGCCCTGCATATCTTTCCCCTTTCCTCTTCCTCTCAACGTATAAACTGCATTATACCAGAACTTACGTTCGATTTCAAGTGATTTTAATGATAAAGCGGGGTTGTTTCACAGAGGCTTTTAGGATTCAGACCTATTTCCCTCCCAGAGTACAAGAAAATCCTCTGCAAGATTCTTCGCCCTTTTATCCCCACATTTCCCCAGCAAAGCTTCATTGTCATTTAGCATATCCACTGTATGGTATATGCCGAATTTCTTATTCAGCCGAAAGATAAGATTTATGAGTTTTTTATCTGCCTGTATGCCTGCGTTCACAAGCATTTTCTCTATACCGGATTTCTCTCTATGCTCCGCTTCCATGCTTTGATATATAACTTCTTTATGCTCTGTATCCTTATTTTCCCTTACAATCTTTGTTATCTCATAACGATATGGCAGATTACGAAAAAAAGAATCCCTGTCACGGTCATTCTGATAAGTTGTCATAAAGGAATTGCAGTGGTAAATATCTTTTCCCCTTTCGGATTTGACAAGCCCCAGATGAAGGATTTTCTTCCCCTTTTCATGCACAAGCAAATAATCACTCTGAAGTTCTGAATCCCTGTTTTTTCCCTTTTCATACAAGTATAGACTTGAATAGGAAGAAAACATTTCCCCTAATTCCCCAAGGTTATCCAGCTTCCTATGGAGCATCTCCAACATTCTTCGCTGTTTTTCCTCTGTCTTATAATATTTCCGCACCAGTTTTTCCACTGATTTCATTGTAATACGCTGTTTTTTAATTGCATAAGCGCCATAATCCCCGGTAAACTGGTTTGGTTTTCCGAGATACTGCATCCCCATTAAATGTGGTATCTTAATCTCTGAGTTTGTAAGGTGGAGGATACTCTTCTGTGTATAGATATAATAGTCGTACCTGCACAGCACCTCTTTCGTTTCCTGAAAAATCTGCAAAAGCGTCCGCATTGTTTTATCCTTCCGTGAAATCAGAACCACCGGCTTAGCCGGTGGTTTGCTCACGCCCTATAAGGGCTTGTTACCGGCACTGGAGTCTAAAGACTCATCGAAAGGCTCGCCAGCCGCAACATCATTTACCTGCACAACCCTAAAGGGTTCTTCCTACCTGCTTTGTTTTACCGGCTCACCCGTAAACGGGTC
>CAJTMZ010000057.1:0-1881 GCA_910577445.1 uncultured Lachnospiraceae bacterium
CTCCCCCTTTTTACTTTATCCACAAATTACGGGCTTTATCATCTGTGATTTCTCACAAGATATTATTTTCGCACAAAATTTATGTTTAAGCAATACCCTGTCCGCTATATTAATTTATCTTTAATATTTCCGACAGGAATTTTTAATAGGCGTTCTTATTGATAAACCCTTTAAATAATGTAAGGAACATAATTTTAAAGTCCATAGACATGGTCCAGTTTTCAATGTAAAAAAGGTCGTACTCAATTCTTCTGCGGATGGAGGTGTCGCCCCGGTACCCGTTAATCTGTGCCCACCCCGTAAGTCCCGGCCTTACCTGATGCTTTATCATATAACGGGGAATTTCCTCCTTAAATTTCTCCACGAACTGGGGCCTTTCCGGTCTTGGCCCTACCAGAGACATCTCCCCCGTCAGAATATTAAAAAGCTGGGGAAGCTCGTCTATGCTTGTTTTTCTGAGGAATTTTCCTATCCCCGTAACCCGCGGGTCGTCACGGACTGTCCATGCTTTCTCCTCTGCGGAAGGCTTCTGCATTTCCATGGTTCTGAACTTGTACATATTAAATGTCTTGTTGTGGAGCCCAACCCTCTCCTGCTTGAAAATCACAGGCCCCCGGCTGCTGCATTTCACCGCGACCGCCACAAGAAGCATAACCGGCGACAACAGAATAATTCCGAAAAAGGAGCCGATGACGTCGATTGCGCGCTTGGCAACCCAGTTTAAGGTGTTGGTAAGGGGAACGTAACGGATATTGATTACCGGAAGCCCCATCAAATCCTCGGTGTAGGGATGGCTTGGCACCAGCGAATTATAATCCGGTATAAACTTTGTATGGACTCCCGACTTTTCGCACAAATCCACAATGGCCTCCAGATGGTCGTAATCCTTAAGCGCCAGCGTAATGGCAATCTCGTCCAGATTATTTTCCGGCAGGATATATTTAATATTTTCAATTCTGCCTACCACTTTTACGCCCTTATACAGGGTTCCGCTTGGAATCCTGTCGTCCAGTATGCCCCGGACCACGTACCCCCACTGGGGATTTGCGTTGATTCTGGTAATATATTCCTCAGCCGCCCTTGAATATCCAATCAGCAGCATATACTTTAAATTATAGCCCTTTTTCCGGAAATAAAGCAGCATATTCCGTATTAACGTACGGTAAATAGTGGTAAAGGCAATATTAATCACATAAAACGCGCCCATCATAAAACGGGAAAAATACTGCTGCTTGATTAAATAAAGGAATACGATAAAAATAACGATTCCTACGGTATTTGCCTTTATAATGCCCTCAAACTCATACTTCCGCCTGGTGGCGCGCTTGGCCGCATAAAGGTTAAAAAAATAGTAAAGGACAATATATTCAGGCACAACAAAATACAGGAAGCTGAAATAGGTTCCCATATCCAGTGCGCCTGCACCAGGTTCCGTATCGGCGAAGATGGTGCAGAACTTTATATACCATGCAAGCAAGTAGGCAAGTGCCACAACAACGGCATCCGCCAGCAAGTGCAATCGGTTAAAATACTTTTGATTGTCCTTAATCATATCCCGCTACCTTCCGGCGACTGAATGGTTAGAAATATTTTACAATATTATTACAAAAAGTACAACTTGAAAATATTTTCGTGGGGCGCAGCGTGGAGGAGGGACGCCGGGAGGGAGATGTTCCTTCGTCGCCACGCTCCCGCTCTATAAAAACGCAGCAGTACTAAACTCGGCCCGCCGGCCTCGTTAAGTGCTGGCGTTTTTATAAGGGCTCCTCCAGGAACATCTCCCTCCCGGCTGGTCTCCTCAGACGGTCGGTTCGCTGCGCTCCCTCGGTAATAGTTGGCTGCGTAAACTAAGTGGTAATTGCGGTAATGGTTGGCTGCAAC
>CAJTMZ010000057.1:1895-26559 GCA_910577445.1 uncultured Lachnospiraceae bacterium
ATTGGCTGGCAGAGGCCAGCCGAAGCGGGAGTACAGACCTTAAGGAGTCCCTAAAAAAACGTCAGTGCTTAGCGAGGTTTCGAGCCGCGCAGCGACTCGCGAGCTTAGCATCTGCTACGTTTTTTTCGGAGCGGGAGCGTGACGACGAAGGCCTGTACTCCCGCTTCGGCGTCCTCCGTCCTCCCATCCACATCCCTACGCAAACCTCCTGAAAATATTCACCCACAACTGTCCCTGTATCCAGGCATAATTCCTAAGATTCCTTACCCGAAACCTCACCTTGCGGCTCCGTCCCTCCTTTGAGCGGCACAGCTTTATCCCCAAAAGCAATCCCTTCAAATAACTTCCTCCCATTCCTTTCAGTGCAAAAAAGAAAATTTTTATCAGATAACCGGCCAGTAAAAAGGGCAGGTTTAACACAATCTGCAAAAACGGCATGTTCTTATAAACCAGATAAACGCTGTTTCTCGCGGACAGCCTGACCTTAAAGGCATTGTGCCGCGAGCCGCTGACCGCGCTTCCGGCATGCCGGACCTTTGCCGCCGGCTCATAAATATTATGATATCCATTAATATTGGCACGATACCCGATATCCACATCCTCAAGATAGGCAAAATGGCTTTCGTCAAAAAAACCGATTTTTTCAAACACTTCCCGCCTGTATATCGCCGCTCCCGCGCAGGCGGAAAACACTCTGCATGGCTTGTCGTATGCGGAAATATCTTTATCCTTCCCCCGCGCGTAGGCCCAGCCCAAAGCCGAATATAAATCCCCCGCTCCGTCAAGCAGATTTGGCCTGTGCAGGTTAATCATCTTTGCGCAGACGGAAAAAGCAAGCTTATCTTCCTTAACCGCCTTTTCCAACTCTTCTACCATGTGCCGCTCCGCCGCCGTATCGTTATTAAGAAGCAGTACATACTCTGTTTCCGCCGCCTTAATCCCCGCGTTGACAGCCTTTGAAAAGCCAGTATTTTCGTCAAAGGAGATTATCCGCGCCTTTTTGTACTTTTCTCTGACCAGCGTCAGGCTGCCATCCGACGACCCGTTGTCAACCACAATGACTTCAGGAACCACGCTTCCCTGATAAATGGAATCCAGACAGTCCTCTATATACTTTATTCCGTTGTAATTCGGTATCACCACCGTAGTATCGGACATTTATTAAATCTCCATATAACTTTTACTTGCCCAGTTTTTCCACCATTACCGGCTCCCACACAATGCGGTATCCCATCTGCCTTATTCGCTCGCAGAACCTGCGGCTCAAATCCAGAATCTCTTCTTCGGAAAGGCCCCTGTCCTTCTCAAAACACTTCTTCCAGTCAAACCGTCCCGTTCCCGGATGGGGATGATAAGGCATCCCTGTCATCTCTTCCAAAACAAGCTCCGCCTCCCGGGAGACCTTCATGCAGCGGATATCCACCACTTCCGCTTCCTGCTGCAGAGCCGCCCTGTGCATATAGCCGCTGTATTCCCTGTGCAGCCCCTTATAGAGCGGTTCTCCCTTCCTTGTATAAATTCCCCCTGCTATTTTGTTTTTCTCGTCTATCAGTTTGCCGCCTACCACCGCCACGTCTTCCCGGTTCGGCAGAAGGTCCGGCTGGTAATCCGTCCTGTAAAAGCCAAGGTGCCGTAAATGGGACACCGTTCCCTTCCAGCCCCTTGTCCGCAGAAAATCCTCCACCGCCCTTTTTCCGGCGTCATAAGCATACTGCTTGCTGGCCGGATTTTCCGCCGTGGAGTTTTCATGGCACCGCCAATGGTACAGCACTTTGGGGATATGGGCAATCGGAAGCGGTTCTTTTTTTACAGGCTGCCTGTCCTTTCCCATCATCACATTGACGGCTCTCACCGCTATGTCATAGTCCTGCGCGCCGTCGCAGACGCTGCGAAAACCCAGCTCCTGCATCAACTGGCGTTTCATCACCATAAAATGGCAGATATAATTGTTTGACAAAAGCAAATCCAGATTAAAATCCGGCTTTCGGTTTACCTCATAATAGCGTTTCTCCATACCGTCGCATTTATCCTCATCGGAATAAAGAAGCTGCAGCAAAACGCCTTCTTTTTTATATTTTTCAATGCAGGAAGCCATCTCATAAAGAGCGTCCCTTGTCAAAATGTCGTCATGGTCAAGAAGCCCCGCGTAGTCTCCCGTAGCATACGCCAAAGCCTGGCTTGTATTGGCGGAAATACCGGCGTTCTGCCCCTTTTTTCTGTATTTAATCCTCTCGTCCGTATAGGCGGCAACTACCTTTTCCACCTTCTCCGAACTGCTGGCGTCCGAAATAATCAGTTCAAAATTTCCATAGGTCTGGGACAGAACCGAGTCAATCATGGCCCGCAGATGCTCTTCCTTCGTCTCAAAGGCCGGCACCAGTATACTGAATCTGGTGGTCATCTGCTCCGCTTTCATTTTCTGCTCCAGCAGGCTTTCCTCCGTGGGCGGCACATAGGTGTAATCATCTGCGCTTTCTGTCTCCATTCTCTCTTTCATAGCATAATAAGTGGGCCGTATTCCGTTTTTCTTTAAATAGCGCAGTGTCTTTTTCAGATTACTGATTTTTAAAAACTTGCTCATTTTTAAAGTCCTCCCACAATTACCAAAAAAACCACCGCATCCGGCATGAAGCTGTTGTTTTCTTCATCACCGAATGCGGCTGTTCCTTATTATTCAATCTGCCCTAATCGTTACGACTGCCGGCAGCTTCTTTCTTATAAATAAGCTTTCAGCGCTTCCGTCAGCTTTTCCACCTTATCCTGCGCGTCGGCAAGGCTGCTTCCCTTTACGCCCATGTAGAACTTGATTTTGGGCTCTGTTCCCGAAGGACGGGCGCAGCACCAGGAGTCGTTGGTGAGGTCAAAATACAGAACGTTGGATTTGGGAAGTCCTGTAGGTCTTTCCTCTCCCGTTGCCAAATCCTTTGTAACGTCTCTGTCGTAATCCCGGAATTCCTTCACGGTAAGCTCGCCAAAGTTTTTGGGCGGGTTGCTTCTGAGCTTATCCATCATCTCCGCAATCTGTTTGGAGCCGTCGATGCCCTTTAAGGTGATTGCATACTGGGTCTCCTTGTAGTATCCGTATTTTTCATACAGCTTCAGCATCTGGTCCCATACGGTGATTCCGTTTTTCTTGCACCATGCTGCCATCTCGCACAGGCACATAACAGCCACAACGGCGTCCTTGTCCCTTGCATGGGTGCCAGCCAGACATCCGTAGCTTTCTTCAAGGCCGAACACGTAATTGTTGGAGCCGCTCTGCTCAAAGAGCTTAATCTGCTCGCCTATGTATTTGAATCCGGTGAGAACCTCGATAAATTTCACATTGTAATCCCTTGCGATTGCCCCCGCCATATTCGTGGTAACAATGGTGGTAACAAGAGCGGGATTCTCCGGCATGGTGTTTGTCGCCGTTCTCTCCCTTAAAATATATTCCGCAATCAGCATGCCCGACATATTTCCCGTGAAAGGAACATACTCGCCGGTTTTGGTATCCAGCGCGTAAATACCCAGTCTGTCCGCATCCGGGTCGGTTGCAAGGACAATGTCCGCATTCTTTTCCTTTGCCAGTTCAAGAGCCAGTTTGAATGCCTTGGGGTCCTCGGGATTGGGGTAATCCAGCGTGGTGAAATCCGGGTCGGGAAGCTCCTGCTCGGGCACAACGTAAACGTTCTTAAAGCCCAGCTCGGAAAGGATTCTTCTTACCGGCACGTTGCCTGTCCCGTGGAAAGGAGAATAAACTATCTTAATGTCGTCGGCCACTTCCTTTATAATCTCAGGATGGATAATCTGCTTTTTCAGCTCCGCCATGTAAGCGTCGTCAATTTCTTTCCCAATCACCTGATACAGGCCCGCTGCGATGGCGGCGTCCTTATCCATGGTAAGCACCCGATTATAATCCGTCACTTTCTTTACTTCATCGATAATCTCTTTGTCTCTGGGAGCCGCAACCTGCGCGCCGTCCTCCCAGTAAGCCTTGTATCCGTTATATTCCGGCGGATTGTGGCTTGCGGTAATCACAATTCCCGAAATGCAGTGCAGTGTGCGGAGCGCAAAGGAAAGCTCCGGCGTGGGGCGCAGAGCGTCGAACACGTACGCCTTGATGCCGTTTGCCGCAAGACATAAAGCCGCCTCGTCCGCAAATTCGGGAGACATTCTTCTGGAATCGTAAGCAATGGCAACTCCCTTTTCTTTTCCTCCCTGGCTGACAATATAATTGGCAAGCCCCTGGGTTGCTTTCCTTACGGTATAAATATTCATGCGGTTGGTGCCCGCGCCGATTACGCCGCGAAGGCCGCCCGTACCAAACTCCAGCTCCTTATAAAAACGGTCCTCGATTTCCTTTTCATTGCCTGCGATTGCGCGCAGCTCCTCTTTGGTCTTTTCATCAAAATAGGCGTCTTTCAGCCAAAAATCGTACTGCTCCCTGTAACTCATTTTTAACCCTCCTGCTCTGATTATTTCGCTGCTATACTTGTCAGCACATACTATTTTTTTATTTTACCATAATCTTACTGTATTTTCAAAGCAAAGTCGCTTCTGTCAAGAGAAAAATTCACATTGTAGTACGGGTCGCCCGCTTGTAGCGCTTCCTTCCACTTTTCCCTGAATCTTTCGGATTCCCGGTTGTACCTCAGCGCCTTTTCCCCGTTATCGTCCAGTCCTCTGGACGCCGATTCCAGATGATAGAGCTCGGCAAAAGGCGTAAACACGTTCAGATATCCTTTTTCCCGGAGCTTTAAGCAGAAATCCACGTCGTTTAAGGAAACGGCAAAAGTCTCGTCCAGTCCTCCCGCTTCCTCGAACAAAGCCTTCTTCACTAAAAGACAGGCGCCTGTTACCGCGGAGACATTCTGGGCATAGCAGAGCCTTCCCATATAGCCCAGGTTATCCCTGTGCTGGCCGTAATGGCTGTGCCCCGCCGTCCTGTGGGCGCCAAGCCCCAACACCACGCCTGCATGCTGGATGGTCTTGTCGGCATAATAGAGCTTACCGCCCACCGCCCCCACGTCCTTTCGCTGGGCGTACATCAAAAGCTCCTCCATCCAGTTCACCGTAATCACTCTGGTATCGTTATTGAGCAGCAAAAGATAATCGCCCTTTGCGCTCAAAGCGCCCAGATTGTTTATCGCCGAATAGTTGAATTCTCCCTCAAACTTCACTACCCTGACCTTTTCGTTCTCCTTCAGTTCGTCATAGTAGTCAAATGTCGCCTTCTCCGTGCTGTTGTTTTCCACCACGATAATCTCGAAATTTTCATAGGTGGACTTTTCCAGAACAGAGTCGATGCAGGGTTTTAAGTCCGACACATGGTCCTTGTTCGCTATGATAATGGAAATCAGCGGGCTTCCGATAATCTGATACCTGATTTTAAAAATGGTCTCAAAGGCTCTGGTGGAGGTAATCTGGAAATGTTCAAATCCATGCCGCTTAAGGTGGTCGGCCACCGCCCCCTTCGCCGCCTCTATGGCGTAGGGCTTTGCCGTGATGTCCGAAGCCACGCTTCCGGGATGGCTTCTCCAATAGTAGAGAATCCTTGGAATATGAACCACCTTTTCCGCCCGGTCCGTAAGACGGAGTATCATGTCATGGTCCTGGCTGCCGTCGAACCGGGAACGGAACAGCTCCATGCCGTCAAGCAGCCCCTTTGCAAACACGCTGAAATGGCAGATATAATTGTTGGCGCGGAGATTGTCAACGGCATAATCCGGCTTAAAATGCATGGTCAGCATTTTATTGATATCGCCGCTTTTATAGGTGGTTTCGTCACAATATATGTAATCCGCCCCCTTTTCATTGACAGCCTTCACATACTCATATAACGTACTGGGATGAAGAATATCGTCATTGTCAAGCAGACCGATATAATCTCCGGTCGCCATTTTCAGGCAGTGATTGGTATTTCCGGAAATCCCCTCATTTTTTTCAAGCTTCCGGTAACGGATTTTTTCCGATTTCTTTTGATATTCCCTGACAATCCCCTCCACATAGCCGTGGGCATTGTCCGAGCCATCCGAAAGACACAGTTCCCAGTTTTCATAGGTCTGATTCATAACGGAATCCAGCATTTCCCGCAAAAAATCCTCCGGCGTATTATAAAGAGGCGTTAAAATGCTGAACTTTACCATGTGCGGAAACTTCTGCGCTCTTTCCGCTGCCGCCTGCTCCGGGGAGGGAAAGCTCTTTGTCCCAAATCCCGCCATCGCCGCGCGTTCAATCTTTTTGTACTGAATCTTGCGGACCACGCCCCGCAGGTTCCCGCAGTTTTTCAGCCTGTTCTTCTGGCGAATCACAAAATGCATCCCTTTTCGAAGAGGCGCGGACATTTTCCACAGGGGGTTGTTTTTGATTCTGTCCAGCTTAAAGTTCAAATCGTCGCACTTTGCCTCCAAATCGGCCACTCTCCCCGCCAAATCCGCGTTTCGAAGGTGCTCCTTCTCGTAAGCCTCCCGATAGTTTATTTCCATTTCATCCAAATGTTTTTCCATCCGTCCTCACCTCCAGCACCCAGTTACTCCAGTTCACCAGCTTCAATCGGGAACACTTATCCTCCGCCAGCATTCCGAACTGATAAACGCCCTCAGGCACTGCGTTCTTTTTCAGTTTTGCCGCAAAACCGGTCAAATCCACGTTTTGCTGGTCCTGCACATTGTTTTTGATATCCGGGCGGTATCTATTGTCCACAGGAATCTGCCATACCCTTCCGTCATCCTTATTTTTCAGCAGCAGATTCTTTTTATAACATGCGTTATCTGCTCCGATAATGAAAGAATATCCCTGGAAATAATAGCCGGTGTCCCCAAAGCTTTCCGGCCGCCGCGCATCCTTCTCCGGGCTCTTTTCCCCTTTTTCCTCAAAAACCCCCGGCATATGTTCCGCCGGTACGCCGTACTTCCATTTAAAAATGTCCATGGCGCACTCCATTCCCACCACCAGACATTTATCCTCCCTGGCCTTTCCGACGACGCCCGTATCCAAAACCGCTTCCGACCAGGGCATATCAAGCGTCACCTGATAGCGGTAGGCCGGGGAATACGCCTGCTCCAGCATATCCGTTGTAAGGTAGGGATGGTAAAAGGGGTCTTTGCCGTAAAGGGGCTGGTGTCTTTCATAGAGCGTATCCTTCTCGGACAGGAGGCGGAGCTGTTTTTCAGGCGAATCCCCGTCGTTCCCCCTGCTTAAGGATTCATGGTGATAAAGCATGACGTCGTTTCTTACTATATTATAGTACCCTTTCTCAAAAACAGTATAGCACAAATCCACATCGTTAAAGGCCACCGCAAGCGTCTCGCAAAAGCCTCCGGCTTCGGCAAATACATCCTTACGCATCATAAGGCAGGCTCCAGTTACGGCCAGCATATTGTGGACTCCCCTGTTCATTCCAAAATAATGTACTTTCTCATCGCTTAAAAACTGCAGCTTATGGGCCGGCCCTACCCGGAGATTGGTAATACCGGCATGCTGGATAATATCCGAACCGGGATACAAAAGTTTGGCTCCCACGGCTCCCGCATAGGGAAGCAGAGCCTTATCCGCCATTTTATCCAGCCAGTCGGGGCAAACGATTTCCATGTCGTCGTTTAAGAATAAGAAAAGCTCCCCTTCCGCCTTTTCCGCGCCAAGATTACACATTGCCGAAAAGTTAAAGGGCATTGCCTTGTAATAGTACCGGCACCCTCTTAAACAACTCTGCCCGTTCAACTCCTGCACCTTCCGCAGAATTTTTTGCCTGTTTTCTTCCCGGCTTCCGTTATCCACAAGAACAATCTCGAAAGGATAGGAACTGCGGGTTCTCTCCGTCAGAGAATCAAGGCAATAGAAAAGCGCCTCCGGATTATCCTTTGAGGGGATAATCACAGACAATAACGGCTTCTCCTCCGGCTTGACTTCCTTCATCATGCGTTCTGGGAGCCGGAGGCTTTCCGTCTGTTCACAGCCATCTTTTAAGCTGTGGAACAAAACCTGTCTGATATGGCGTACCGAAAGCTTTTCATAATCATGTCCCTTCTCAAAGGCACAGGTGTCCTTCAAAATTTCATAGGAAAGCGCATAGAGCCACGCCGCGCCGTCCATGCTTTTGTCTTTGTCCTTTGCCGCGCCGCCCGGCAGATTTTCGGCCATGGATTTCACCGACGGCAGCGCATCCAGTATGGCTTTTGTCCTAAACGCCGCCAGCGTGCCGAAATAAAAGGAAGATAAGAACCTGTCGGGCGACCAGTCGGGTTTAAACCACGGGTTTTCCCTTATCCCGCGCTCTCCCGGTTCTCCCCCGTCTTTTACCCTGTCCTCATCTCCGTATATTATCAGAGTATTCTCACTGTTTCCAAACGCCTGGCAAATCAGGGGAACGGCAATACCGCTTATCCTGCCTTCCTGAGCAGATAAAACAACCACATCCGGACAGTACTTTTGAAGGAGCGCCTCTGCTCTTTTACAAAAGGATAAAGCCGAAGCGCACAGTACCGTCATTGTGCCCTGAAAATATTGACCGCTTCCGTCAAAAACTTCCAAAAATTCAAAATCAGCGTCATTTTCTGAATTTTTTAATTCATTTTCCAGTTTATCCCATTCATAGTCCCCGGATTTAGAATCATTTGTCAGTTTTTTCTTATTCAAAACCTTAATCGTCGAAATATTCAGTCTTTCTTCCTGACTCTTTATCCACTCATCATAAGTCAGATTTTTGGAGATAAGTTCTCTTTCGTACAGCTTATGCTGTCTGTGAATCAGTATTTGTTTCAATTGCCGTTTCAAAGAAACCATGTCTTTCCTCATTTCCCCGCCGTTTAGAACAGCTTCTTAACTGCCCCCATCATTGCCCGCGCCATTTCAGCCGTCAGAGTCGAAATCTCCATTTCAATGGTAAGCGTATCCTCCACTGTCCGGGAAAGTCCCGCCAGCTTAATATGGATATTGGGGTCCGATGTGTCAAAAACATAACAGCCGCTTTTTATGGTTTTTCCGTTGACCTCCACATTCTTCTTCTGAAACGGAACCGGCTCGCGGCTTAAGGAAAGCTCTGTAATCCGCACCATACAGGGACGGTCGGCAGGGTCTATGCGCAGCGCCGCCACGTTGCCGTCCACCGGTATTTTTGCAAAAATCTTTCCCTCCTTTGTATAAACGTCGGGCATGTAGACGGAGTCCTCCTCCCGGAAGCCGTTTCCGTAGTCGAAATAAACCTGGATTCTCTCATCCAGAATTTTTTTCAGATGGTTTTCCATCAAAAGCTTTGCGTCCACGCTGTAGGTTCCCAGGCCCGCTCTGATTTCCCCCATGGATTTGCGCCTGCCTGTCACCTTCTTCTGGAATTTCCGCTCTCTCTCCCGATACTCCTCCGCCGCCTTCTCCGTGATATCTAATTTGTCTAAAATCAAATCCAGATTTAATTTATTCCGTTTCTCTTCCTCCAAAACATAACAGTATATGGCCCTGAAAGCAACTTCCTTAGCGGGAATATGCTTCCCCATCGTCCACTCGTAGTCGATAACCTTCCACTGCTCCCCGTCTACCAGTATATTTCCGAAAACCAAATCATAATCCGTGACTGCTTTTTCTTCCCCGTAGGAAATCAGCTCATAATATTTGTCAAACAGCCGGTGGAAGCCCTCCATATCGTCCTTAGCCAGACATTCATCCAAAAGCTCCTCCAAAAGGACGCCTTTCTCATAAGGAAACTCCGCGTAATCCTTCCCCTCCGGGAGCAGGCATTCGTTGATAGCCAGACCGCTTCCCTCATACCGCTCTTTTAAAAGCTCATAGGAACGCTTCATTCCTCTTACATGGCCCCTTGCCGTCTCTGCGCATGGTATCTTGCGCACCACCCTGCCATTCTCCGTGTCCACAATATCCGTGCGCAGGGTAAACTCAGGGGCACGGTCATTGGAATATTTCACGTAACAGGTATCCGGTTCCTTTCCAATTACCACCAGATAGGAATTGGAAAACACATCAAAAAGTTTATCCTGCAGGACGCTGTCAAATACATATTTTTCGTTAAAAAGAAGCATCCTGTCCCGGTCGAAGTTGCGCAGGTTATCGGTCAGCTCACCTGTGCCCGGCAGACGCCTGTCCGAATATATCGCTGTGGGAAACTTATAATCAGGATAAGGATAGTAGAAAGAATAATTGCTGACACCGCATGCCTTTAATATCTTTTCCAGACCGGCACGGGTGAAGGTCCGGGCGCTTCCTCCCTCAGGATATCCCTCCAAACCGCTGAAGTAAGTCCCCACGTGGTCCTCCTTGCAGCCGGCCCAGTATTTCAGCCCGAATTTATTTTCAATGGCAATAACAATACGACCGTTATTTTTTACATGCCTGAGCATGATTTTCAAAAAATCCTCATAGGGAGTTTTGGTGTTGATATAGGACTGTCCGTATTCAAAAACGCCAATCATACAGGCAAAATCATAATCCCTGTCAAGCTCCGGCTCAATATCGCTGAAATTCCCCACATGAATTTCAATATTGTCCCTGTCCTGGTTTCTGTAAGCGTTGATGTGGCTTCTCTTTGCGGAAAGGTCCACGCAGGTGACTTTACCCGCTTTTTGCGAAAGCTTTTCCGTAATCGCCCCGCATCCCGCTCCGATTTCCAGCACCTTATCACCCGGGCCTATGGGAAGCCAGTCCACAATATTCCCCCGAAGCGGCGACAGATGATACAGAATCGGCCAGCTTTTGGACTCTTCTATGATGGAGGCGTATTCCACCTTTGACGCGTTCTTTACAATAGAGAGAAGCTCGTCCTCGATTTTTCCGTCGCTGTACAAATCCTCTCCCGCATAATGCTTATAATAAAGCGACACCCTGCCAATCTGTTCAGGCAGCCTTTTTGTCAGTTCTTCTTCTCTTAAATGTATCGGTTTTGGCCTGTCATCTCCCCAGCTCACGACTCTCATCCTTTCATTCTTCGGTCACCGTAATTTCCGAATTGGCGTCATAATATCCCACCGTATTTTTATCCGAAATCACCGTGATATCCATCACATCATAAAGCCTGTGGTATACCTTAAAATCTTCGTTCTCGTAGCCCGTCACCCCAAGGGAAAGCAGATATTCCCCGCCCTGCAAATCAATCCTCTGGGTAAAAGAAATATGCTTCACGCTTCCGGCTTTCACCGACTCCAGAAAAGCCTTTTCCACCATGGTATTGGTTCCCGTAATCTCAACGCCTTTGATATTTTTTATGGTAAACGCAAAAATCGGCTCCTGAATATCCTCCATAAAGCGCACCGCCATATGTATGCTGCATTTTTGCCCCTTGATAACCGCGCTGCTCTTCCTGCCCGCCTCATCGCAGATATAATATTCTTCAATAACGGCCGCCTTTGTCCCGTACTCCAAAAGCTCCGGATTTTTCAAAACGCTGTCCTCCTGGCCGGAAGTCTTTGCGTTATCCCTACCTCCCTTTTGTGAGGCTGCCGCGGCCCGAATTTCCTTATCCTCCAGAAGATTTTCTTCTTTTTCATCGGACGCGGGGTACTGCCCCACCAATACCTGCTTATAAGCGTCTATCATTTCTCTGGGGCTGCCCTCTCCCAGCTTTGTGCCCTGATTTAAGAGAATTACCCTGTCGCAGTATTTGCTGATGCTGCTAAGGTCATGGCTTACGAATACGATGGTTTTTCCCATCTTTTTAAATTCCTCAAATTTGTGGTAGCATTTTGCCTGAAAAAACACGTCCCCCACCGACAAAGCTTCATCCACAATCAGGATTTCCGGGTCGATATTGATTGCCACGGCAAAAGCCAGCCGCACAAACATGCCGCTGGAATAAGTTTTCACAGGCTGATAGACGTAATCTCCGATGTCCGCAAAGCTTAAGATATCATCCAGTCTTTCGTCGATTTCCTTTTTGGAAAACCCAATCATAGTACCGTTCAGATAGACGTTTTCAATTCCGTTGTACTCCATATTAAAGCCGGCCCCCAGCTCGAGCAGGGCTGAAATCCGGCCGTTCACCGTCACATTTCCTCTGGTGGGATTTAATACGCCGGTGATAATCTTCAAAATGGTGGATTTTCCTGAACCGTTGGTTCCGATAATTCCCACGGTTTCCCCCTGATAAATGACGGCGTTCACGCCCTTTAAGGCATAATGCTCCTTATAGCGTTTCTTTCCCGAAAGCCCGAGCGCCTCCTTTAACCTGTCCGAGGGTTTATCGTACAGCTTATATGCTTTTTCCAGATTATCTACTTTTATGGCAATCTTTTTCTCTTCCATTCCAATAACTCCCTCTCTATAAGACGTCTGCGAAATGTACCTTGAGCCGTTTAAAAATAAGGGAACCCACACAAAACAGCGTTACCGTAAAAATCCAGAAATACGTGGAAGAATAAAAATGTTCGAAAAACCACTCGTCGCCATAGATTGCATTTCTGTAGCCGTTTACAATATAAACCAGCGGATTCAGTTTGAAAAGCGTAATCACATTATCGTCATTCAGCATTGTAATGTTCCACAAAATCGGCGTCGCCCACATTCCCACCTGAAGCCCGATGTTGATAATCTGCGCCAAATCCCTGAAAAACACCACCACCGCGCAGGTACAATAGCTCATGGCAAGCACCAGAATGAACAGACAAAAGCTGTAGTAGACCACCTGCAGGGTATATATGGTGGGATAATAACCGTAAAACGCGGCAACTATCAGAAGTACTGCCACAAAAAACACATGGATAAAAGTCGCCGCAATGAGCTTGATAATCGGAAGAATACTGATGTTAAAAACCACTTTTTTTACAAGATAACTGTACTCCAAAAGCGCGTTGGTGCCGTTGGTGATTGCCTCGGAAAAGTAAAACCAGGGAACCAGTCCTGCGGTCAGATGCAGCACATATGGCACTTCCACACCGCTTGCCACCATCTGGGCTCTGGTCTGGAACACCCTGTCGAACACTATCCAGTACATCAAGACCGTCACAACCGGCTGTACCAATGCCCACAAAAATCCCAGATACGAACCGGCATAACGCTTCTTGAAATCATTTTTTGCAAGCTTCCAGATAAGCCTTCTGCTCTGAAACAGCTCTCTGGGAATGATAAACATCCTGTCGTAATAAAGCCCGAAAATAATGCAGGCCAAAGCAAGCAGCGCGCAGGCGCACCACTTTTTCAAGTTTTCCGTATGCTGGTCAGGCGCCAGCGGATTGTTATGGGAAAGCACTATAATGGCAACTATGAGACATATTCCAAAAAAAACGCCGATTCCCACGGGTTTTGGCAGCTTTGACAGCTCAAACCGCTTCTTTGCTTTTTTCTTACTCTCCATACTTCCTATCCGTTCTTTCTGCTGCTTTCCGTATATTCCCTGATTCCTCCCCATTTTTTATCCTTCTCGGACATAATCAGGCTATCCCCGTTAAAGGGCCACTTAACTCCGATGTCAGGGTCGTCGTATTTGAGCCCGCCTTCATCTCCCGGATGATAAAAGTCGGTGCATTTATAAGCAAACTCGGCGTACTCCGAAAGCACCAGAAATCCATGAGCAAAATTCTTTGGTATAAAAAACTGCTTTTTGTTCTCAGCGGAGAGCACAACGCCGTACCACTTTCCGTAAGTGGCCGAACCCGGACGCAAATCAACCGCCACGTCAAAAACTTCCCCGGACAGCACCCTCACCAGCTTGTCCTGAGGATGGTTGATTTGGAAATGAAGCCCCCGGAGCACGTTTTTTACGGAAGACGACTGGTTATCCTGTACGAATACCTGGTCAATCCCGGCTTCCTTATAGTCGTTATAGTTATAGGTTTCCACAAAATACCCCCGCTCATCCCCGAAAACGGTGGGGGTAATCACTTTCAGCCCTTCTATTTCGCATGTTTCCACTGTTATCTTTCCCATGAATATCGTCTCCTTTTACAGCCCGTCCGCCACGTCTTTCATATATTTTCCATAGTTGGTCTTCATAAGAGGCTCCGCCAGCTTCAAAAGCTGCTCCCTGCTGATAAATCCTCTCTTGTAAGCAATCTCCTCGATACAGGACACATACAGTCCCTGACGCTTCTGAACCGCCGAAACATAGTCCGCCGCATCCAGAAGGGAATCATGGTTTCCCGTATCCAGCCACGCAAAGCCCCTGCCCAGAGTCTCCACGTACAGCGTCCCTCTCTTTAAATATTCATTGTTGATACTGGTAATTTCAATTTCACCTCTTGCGGAAGGTTTTACGTTTGCCGCAATTTCCACTACGTCGTTGTCGTAAAAATAAAGCCCCGGCACCGCATAGTTGCTCTTTGGCTTCAGCGGTTTTTCCTCTATGGAAATCGCTTTTCCGTTTTCGTCAAACTCCACAACACCGTATTCTCTCGGGTCCCTCACATAGTACCCGAAAATAGTCGCGCCCTTTTCCCTTGACGCAACTTCCCGCAGAACCCTCGAAAAGCTCTGCCCGTAAAAAATGTTGTCTCCAAGCACCAAAGCCACTTTATCTTTGCCGATAAAATCCGCTCCGATGATGAATGCGTCCGCCAGTCCTCTCGGCTTTTCCTGAACGGCATAGGAAAATTCCATGCCAAGCTGGCTCCCGTCACCTAAAAGCTCCTCAAAAACCGGCAGGTCCCTGGGCGTTGAAATAATAAGTACTTCCCTGATTCCCGCCAGCATAAGCGTTGAGAGCGGGTAATAAATCATCGGTTTGTCATAAACCGGCATAATCTGTTTGCTGATTGCCTTTGTCAGCGGATAAAGTCTGGTTCCCGCTCCCCCGGCCAATATAATTCCCTTCAAAATAGTACCTCCGACCTTGCTTTTCTGCATGTGTCCAGTTTACCACGAAATGGGAATGATTGTAAATCACTCCCATTCCTTTTTCCTTATTTTCCGTACATGTCTTCGTAATATTTCTGGTAGTCGCCGCTGGTTACGTTTTTCATCCATTCTTCGTTCTCAAAAAACCATGCGATGGTGCGTCTGATACCCTCCTTAAACATGGTTTCCGGCTCCCAGCCAATCTCCGACCTGATTTTGTCAGGCGCAATGGCGTACCTTCTGTCATGCCCCTTTCTGTCTTCCACATAGGTGATTAAATCCTCGTTTATAAACTTCTTCCTGGGGTCTTCGTCCGGCAGCATTTCCTTTAAGGTATCCAGAATAATATGAATAATCTCTATATTCTGCTTTTCATTATGGCCGCCTACGTTGTAGGTTTCAAAAAGTTTTCCCTGTTCCTGCACCATATCAATGGCCTTGGCGTGATCCTCCACGTAAAGCCAGTCACGGACATTTTTCCCGTCTCCATATACCGGCAGCTTTTTCCCGGCTAACGCGTTATTGATAATAAGCGGAATCAGCTTTTCCGGGAACTGGTACGGTCCGTAATTGTTGGAGCAGTTGGTGATATTCGCCGGAAATTTGTAGGTATCCATGTAGGATTTTACCAGCATGTCCGCTCCCGCCTTGCTGGCGGAGTAAGGACTGTGGGGCGAATAGGGAGAGGTCTCGTAAAAATAGCCTCCTTCGTCCGGCAGGGAGCCGTACACCTCGTCCGTTGACACATGAAGAAACTTCTTATCCGGCTTGAAGGTGCCGTCGGGATTCTCCCACGCCGCCTTTGCGCAGTTGAGCATGACCGCCGTCCCTAAAACGTTGGTCTTAACGAATATCTCCGGGGTTTTAATGCTTCTGTCCACATGGCTTTCCGCCGCGAAATGCACCACCCTGTCAATCTCGTTTTCCTCGAAAATCCGGGAGATTGCCTCCTTGTCGCAGATATCCGCTTTTATAAAAGTATAATTATCCCTACTTTCCACTCCCTTGAAATTTTCAAGATTGCCCGCGTAGGTAAGGGCGTCCACATTGATAATACGGATTTCATTGTCATACTTCTTAAACATATAATGAATATAGTTTGAGCCGATGAATCCGGCGCCTCCTGTAACTAGATAAGTTCTCATCGTTGCCTCCATTCCAGTCCCGCTATTTTGCTGTTTTTGATATTTTTTCTAGTATCCCATATAACTGATGTTCATGTCAACATCTGTGCTGATTCCGGAGATTCTTCCCTTGGAAGAATACTGCCACATATCGTATTTCGTCCTGTTGTAGCTGGGAGCAGCCGCATACTGCGCCAGCCAAATCTTATAGCCTGTCAGGCTGGGCGTGTCTATGTGGGTGGTAAACCATGTTTTATTTGCATAAATACCCGCTTTATAACCCGAGTTCTGGACGGTCTGGCAGAAAGCCTTGCACACCGCCGTTCGGGTTGCCGCGCTGATGCCGTCCCCTCTGCCGCCGTTGCTTGACTCCACGTCAAGGAATACCGGGTAGGAAATATTATATCCCTTGATAAGCCCTACCGCCATGGAGGCCTCCTCCACCGCCTCCACCTCATTTACCGCCTGCGTGAAGAAGTATACCCCCACTTTCAGTCCGGCCTTTGTGGCCCCCTGAATATTGCTCCGGAACATAGGGTCCTCAATCAGCGCGCCCGTGGAAGAACCACGATAACCGCATCGGATAATTACAAAGGAAACGCCGCTGCTTTTCACCGCGTTCCAGTCAATGCTGCCGTTCCACTTGGAAACGTCGATTCCCAGATGGCCGGAACCGGTATTAAGAGAACCGTCGCTGTTAAAATTGTATTTTGCTCCCTGTATTACCTGCTCGCCGGTTACGGGATTTCCGTTTTTGTCAAAGAAATAGGTTTTTCCGTCTATCTCCTGCCAGCCGGTATATTTGTATTTTCCCGTGGTTTTGCTGACCTTGCGGTAAAATTCTTTTATCTTGTAATAATCCGCATACTTGGCCTCCCTGAACTTTCCGTCGGACTCTTTCACATACAGTATTTCCCCGTCGGTGGACTTTAATGTCGTTTTCGTATCCGTTCTGGCGCCGCCGGGCGTGGCGGTAGGAGTTGCCGAGGGCTTGGCCGTAGGCGTTACGCTTGGTTTGGCCGTGGGCGTGGCGGTAGGCTTTCCTGTGGGCGTCGCGGTTGCCGCTGCCGTGGGAGTCGCTGTGGGAACCGACGTAGGCGGCGCCGTTGCCGGCACGGTTGCCGTGGGTACCGGTTCTGCGGTCGGCTCCGGCGTTTCCGTTGGTTTCGGCGTTTCTTTCGGTTCCTCGGGTTCAGGAGTGGGGTCTTTTGGCTCCTCAGGCTCCGGCGTTTTATCGGTATCGGGTTCATTACCGCTTCCGGTATTATCGCCGTTATTATTGCCTGTATCACTGTTGTCCAAATCGCCCTCCGTTCTCACATTATCATTCACCCCGGCCAGCAGCCGAAACTCCGCCGCCGCCTTTTTCTCCGGGTCGGCAATCTTATCCGTGCCTACTTTTTCATAGCTTTCTTCGGTCTGTTCCGTACCTTCGATAATTGTCTTCGTGGATTCCACCCATTCCACGGTGTCTTTATTGGAGGACTCCACCACCGTCTCGTTTACTTTGGTATCCTCCGCCGCCGCATTTACCTGGGATTCCGTCTTTACTTCGTCAGAAACATCCACTTTCTTGTATTCGATGGCGTCTCTCACCGTAATCGCAACGGTTTCTCCGGAAATACCAAACTCATCATTGGAAGACGGCGATGTAATTTTCACCTTATACTTACCCGGCGCTATATCCTTTTCATAGATAATGCCGTCCTTATCGTCATCCTTTTTGGAATAAGTCTCGCCTGATGGTTTTTCAATATCAACCGCGAAATCGATTCCCGATACCAGTTTGCCCGACTTCTTTTCGACAAACTTTATTTTCAAATCCTTCTGGATGGAAGTAAGATTCAGGACTACTTCCTTCTCTCCGTTTGTTTCTTCCTCCTCCGAATCTTCTCCCTCCTCTTCCTCTATATCCGCAGCCGCCATCCGGGATGCCTGGGCATCCGCAATCGCCATAAGTCCGCTTTGCCCGATAATTTGAATGGACTCCATTCCCTCGCCCACCTCGGCGAAAGCTTCCACCTGGGCTTTGCTGCTTCTGGCTCCAAAATACAGCGTTCCTGTCACAACTGCCAGAACAAGCACCGCTACGCCGGTCATTGCCACCACATAATCGACCGTTGACATATTGGTGATTTTATACAAAATCTTCTTTATACCCGACTCAGGGATATCCTCATCCTCGTCGTCATACTCTTCATCATCATACTCATCGTCTTCGTAGTATTCGTCGTCCTCATCGTACTCTTCATCCTCGTAGTACTCGTCGTCTTCATACTCGTCGTCCTCATCCGCGTACTCGTCGTCTTCGTACTCCTCTTCCTCATCCGCGTACCCGTCATCTTCGTACTCTTCTTCATCATCCGCGTACTCGCCGTCTTCGTACTCTTCTTCATCGTCAGCGTACTCGTCGTCTTCGTACTCTTCTTCATCGTCAGCGTACTCATCGTCTTCGTACTCTTCTTCTACATATTCGTCCGCGTACTCGTCGTCTTCATACTCCTCTTCATCATCCGCGTACTCATCGTCTTCGTACTCCTCTTCGTCCTCGTACCCGTCGTCATCGTCCTCATATTCCTCATCTTCATCAAAATCCAGCCATTCCAGCTCGTCCACGTCGTTTTGATGTTTCTTTTTCTTACCGCCCTTCAGTTTCTGCAACAATTTACCCATTTATGTAAATCCTCCCAAACATTTCCCATTCTTCCTGTGTTTTCATTTCCCTGCTCTCGCCTATATTACAGACAGTATACCATTTTCTCCCCTATAAGTACAAATATTTTGTGTCCCATGCGCGTAAATAATCAGTTTTTATCCTCCCTAAGACCGGGGTTGTCACCATTAATCTTCCGACAATTTTCTCAAAAATCGTCTAATATATGTGTTTTTAATCATTTTACAGCAAAATTCATCGAATTTTGTCGCTATAGTACGGCAAGTATTACCATATAAGTCATTGACTTATTTCGCAAAACCGGTAAACTTAAAGACATATTTACAACTATTGTTTTGTCGCAGAAAAGGGGAACTTATTATGATGTACATGCATTACTGTAAACGATGTCACCGCGTTTTTATGCTGAACGGTCATAAAATGATATGTCCGAAATGTACCAAGCCTCTGACAGAACTTCAGATTTCCTACCTGGATTATGTCGAGATGGATATGAGCGAACGGGAAGCATTTAAAAACGCATGCTCCGATGAAAACCAACTTTGCAAGCTGAAGACTACATATCGAATGTATAAATACAGCAAATGGTACAAAACACTTCAGGCACAAAACAAGGACAACCTGCCAATCACCACATTGTTGGCGGCAATCACTTTAGAACAGGATAAACAGACAACTAAGAAAGAAGCGTAACTCTATAGAGCCGGGATTTCCCGGCTCTTCTTCCTGCCGCTATCTGTAATACACAAATATCCCAAGCAAAATAACTGCCATCCCCAAAAGCTTCTTTTTCGTGATTTTTTCTTTAAAAAAGAAATAGCTCAGCAGCATCACCACCACGTATCCCAGCGATTCCACCACCGGGACATTGGAAAAATCCATTCCCCTGTACGCAAAGACGGTGAGAAACATGGACAGAAACATCATTCCGTACCCGCAAATCACATAAAAATTTAGATATTCCCGTATCGCAGAAGTATAGGTCTTTTCGGCGCTTTTTTTCAGAAGAATCTGTGCAAAGGATGCGATAATCACCGATACGATTAAAATAAGCAGATACATGTTCATGGCTTCGCCTCCTCACTGTTTAAAATAAAAATCCCCGCCATTACCAGCAAAATGCCTGCCGCCTTAAAAAACGTAATCTGCTCGCGGAAAATGAAAATCCCCCAGACCAGCGCCCACAGCAAAGTAACCGCTTTGTTGGCATAGGCAACGGACAGTTCAAATTTTTTTATCACCTGCTGCCACAAAAGAGCGTATATTCCCAGTATCAGAACGTCCAGCCCGTAAAAAAGAATAAACGGCAGGCTGAATAATTCCTCGTTTGACGCAAATTTTGCAACCACACTGGAACCGCTGTAGATTAAAAACACCGCCTGCAGCATCAGAATATCTTTCCATCGAAAAGTTTTTTTCATATATATTGCTCTCCCCGTTAAAAAATCTGCCGTTTTGCAGTGGCGCTTTTTACGCTCTTTCACTGTCCGACCCAACTAATATACCATATTTCCACATCTTTTCATACTTTAATTTTAAAAACGGGATATCCGCCCCTTTCGTTTCCCTCTGTCGCGCCTGCCTGTTCTCGTGATTACGACCACAAGAAGGCCGATAAATACCACCGTTTCCGCAAGCAGGACTGTCACAATATTTTCTGCCAGTCCGTACACGAATAAAAGGGTAAACACCTCCACTGACAATATGACAAAGCACAGGAAATTGGTTATATATTCCGTCACAAGCCCTCCATAAGGACTTCTTCCGCTTATTTTTACATAAATAAACGGTCTCATAAGAAACCGCACGGCAACGCACGACACAGGATATGCAAAAATAAAGTTTTTGCCGACCAGAGAAATTGCCTCTGCCCCGCTCCACTGTATGGGAATTTCCGGCGGCAATTTCCCGTAGGACAAAATAGCGGTTATCAGACTGAGAATGGTAATAACGGCCCATATCACCTGACTGCTCCAGATATGCAAAAAACCGGCGCAGTCCAGACAAAAGACAGGTCCGTTATCTTTCCAGTATTCCTGCAAATCGTCCACATACCGTTCCACCCGGAGTTTTTCAAAACTGATATTTTCTGTCTCCAGCATCCTTTCGCAGACTGCTTTCGCCTTGTTTAAATCATCTATCTGCCCACGGAGCCGTACGCTCTGCTCCGCAAGCACATCATATAAGGAAATCTCTCCCTCCTTAACGCTGTGAATATTTTCGACAGAAATCCCCAAGGTCCTCAGGCATGCAATTTTTTTAATATTTTCAATGTCCTCCTCCGAATAATTTCTGTACCCGTTACCTTCCGTCCGTACAGGCGTTATCAGCCCTTCTTTTTCATAAAAACGGATATTTGACCTTGTAAGTCCCGTATATTCTTCCGCTTCCTTTATTGTCATAATAATCTCCCTTTCAAAGTATTTTCCAAAGCATTGTCTGGGGGGCTTTGCCATATATCAGTCCGGAATCTGATAATGAATATCCCTTTCATACCAAGAGAATAAGGTATCAATAAGGTTTATAGTCAAGAGAAAAACTTAAAATTTTATGAATAAGTAGATTTTTTATCCAAACAATAGTAGAATAACAAATAATTTGATGTATTTTTACAATGGATAAAGTGAAAAAGGAGAACTATATGGACGACAATAAAAAAATCAAAATGCCTTCTTTGAGGGTGAACCTGCATATATTACTGGTCGTAATCATCTTACTGATTGCCGCCATCGCCATATTCAGGTTATACAAATGGAATCAGGGAACAGACCTTGACATGGATGTAGGCGACGTTGACCCGTCGGAATTTGACATTGAAACCCTTGATATGATTATTCCCATGGACGCTTCCCTTTTAGAGGGACGGGAAGACGACGGCGTGACCACAATTTTGTGCCTGGGAAACAATCCCTTTACGGATGACCGGGACACCACCGGACTGGCCTCGCAAATCGCCTCCAAAACCGGCGGAGTGGTTTACGACTGTGCTTTTCCCGATTCTTCCGCCGCCTGCAAGTATCCCATGTACAACCCGGAATACACAAAAGACCACTTTAATTTCTTTTATGTGGTGGAATGCTTCCGCAACAACGAGTTCAGGGCCATCACCTCCATTGCCGGAGACGAACCCGACCCCAGATACATGGAAGCCGTGGAAGTTATGAAAACCGTGGATATGGACAAGGTAGATATCATCATTGTCATGTATGACAGCACCGACTACAATATGGGAACGCCTTCCGACAATCCGACGAATCCCAACGACGTTACCGCTTTTACCGGCGGCATCCGCACCACCCTCCAGAATATCCAGAGCACCTGGCCGCACATACGGATACTGGTTATGTCTCCTACCTATGCCCAATATAAGGATGAGGACGGAGAGTTCCATAACGGTACTCTGACAGACGTAGGGAACGGAACCTTAAACCACTATCTGGTGAAAGAATCGGATGCGGTTTTGGACTGCGGCGTTTCTTTTATTGATAATTATTACGGCACCATCAACGAAGACAACTACGAAAAATATATGTCAGACAACATGCGTTACAACGACGCCGGACGGGAACTTCTGGCGCAGAGGGTGGCGGATATCATCAATAACCAGTTGGGCACGGTAAATTCCACCAAAACCGAATAATTTTACCCAAAAGGAGCAGCGCGGCGTCACTGCTCCTTTTTGTGTCTCTCTGTTTGCTTTATGTGCGCATTAATACATTCTGTCTATAAAATCCTCTATGCTGTCTGATTTTGCCGCCAGCTTTATCCACTTTCTCAGCGTCCCTGGGTCATTCTCCCCGCGCAGTATCCTTGATGTTTCCTCAGGGACTTCCCCGTAATCTGACAGCAAATCCAAAAGCGTGTCCAGCGCTTCTTCCCCTCTTCCCTCTTCTTTCAGCATTTCGACATATTCTTCCCAAAACATATAGCTTTCTCTCACCTCCGGCTGAACTTTCACGCTCTCCGTAAACCCATGCAGCTTTCTTGTTGCCATATCCGTTGCGTTTTCAACGCGGCTGTCCCTTATGTAACGAAGCATTGTACTGATGGCTTCATTTCCGCCCAGTTTTCCCTTTGTGTAAAAATAGTAAAAACGAAGTCCGTCCTCGTAGTTTAGTTCCTCTATTTCCTCACACCTGTTCCGAATACTGTACAGCATATAATCAAAGCCAAAAGGGTCACTGTCCAGTATCATCACTATAAACAGATTCGGAAGAAGGCTGTAGTCTTTCTCCCCTATTTTCATATGCCCACTGTCGGCCATCGCCTGATAAAAACGGTTATGTCTGGGCAAATCCGTTCCTTTCCAAAAATGCGGCTCCACATCGTAAACATTCATACGCGCCGCTTCTCCATTCTTCCGTCTTACATCCTCATCCACCCGGACATCCAGACGAATCCCCTTTCTGTCGGGGGAAAAGGGCGGCATCACTTTTTGTACCGTTACGCTTACCTTTCCAATCTCCCTCTGTAGCAGGGTCGATAAAAGCACTTTGCAGAACTCCTCACCCACCGAGCCGTCCGACGCAAGCCGGTTCATCAAAAAATCGTCCATTACATTCAGTTCTTCCAGTTTTCTTTTTTTATAACTCATTCTTCCTCCGTTTCCGGCAAAGCCGAATATCCAGAGAAAGAAACCCTGTCCCCTCCCTCTATGTGCACCGGCTTTGCCAACATATTGTTTCCGTGAAAATGTTGGCGATACGCCAAGAACACTCTGCCAGACGAGAACCGTCATGGCGAACTGTTTTTCACTCTGTTTATAACGTTATTGTATACTTCTTTTTGAGAATTGTCAATTAATTTTTCAATATATTTTTACGAAAGTCCGTCAGCGTCCCTCCAGAAGCCCCTCATAATCAAACCCTTCCACAATCTCCTCCATATGGGCCAGGTAATCGTCAATCCCCTTCCCCTTCTGTCCCTCTTTTGCCACAAGACAGCTCTTATTCGCAAAGCATTCCGCCATATAGCGGTTAAACTTCGGATGATAATGGCTGTAATCCGCATAATTATTCAGATTGCAAATCACGTCCTCCCTGTCCGGGAAAAAATAAACCTCCACATTCTCATAGGCATTGAGCCGCTCTGCAAGATAACGGTACTCCTCAATGGTCGCCTGCAGATGGTTTTCCTTCAGCACATCGTTCCAGAAAAGGATGCTGTACGGCGGGAAAAAGATTACAAACTCCGTATCCGGATTTTCCTCAATATAAGGGCAAATATTTACGTCAAGGTTCTTTGCCGCCGCTTCCAGATAAGCCCCCGGCCGTGCCTCCTCCTTTACCTGCTCAGGCGACGTATAATTATGCAGTACCCATTCCTCGCTGTAATACTCCTCCGTCCACCAGCTCGCGTACACGTTTGACAAATCCGTAGGCTCCGGGTCCGCAATGGGACGCAGAATGTAATTTAATATCACATCCTTATTCAAAATATACTCGATATCATTCACATAATTGTCGTCGTAGAGATATTCCGGTATAGGATATTTCGTCTCCTCCACACCGCCGGTATAAGTAAGCACATCCACTCCCAGAAACACTTTTTTGATTTTTTTCCCGTTCCTGTTATTTGGACTTTGGAAAATAATATCCATAATATTGGCCTGGTCTTTGGGGTAGGCCGAACTGTAGCTCAGCTTAACGGTATTCAAACCCATCAGCTCCTTAAACCATGTAGTCTGGAAATTCACCGTCATGGAGGAGCCCAGAATCACGCTGTCATATTCCATATGAGCCGCCATTCCCGGGTTCTGGGAAAGCTGGTTATCCACCAGATAGGGAAACCCCTTTAAGGGCCCGTGATAATGGAAAAAAGGGTCCACGTACACCACCAGCGCGGTTATCAAAAGCACGGCGGCGGCGGAAAAGTCGCCGAAAAAAAGGATTGTCCTTTTAAAGGGATTTGTATTTTGTTGTTTCCGTCCTGTAGTATCTTTCTTCATATTTCCTGTCTATGCTTTCCTGTCAATATCATAAGCCAAAACCCTCAGCGGGCCGGCGGCTCCCATACTCCTTACGCCACGGGTACGGAGATTTAAAAATTCACATACAAAAAGGTGCTCACACCGGAAAACGAAACCACGCTCCAGATAAACAAAACCGCCATCACA
>CAJTMZ010000058.1:0-3456 GCA_910577445.1 uncultured Lachnospiraceae bacterium
TTGTGGGTGTAGGCTCCGAAAAGCCTTGATATTACAGTGTTCCTAATAGGAGACATTCATATGAAATCCATCCCAAAAATCCATAAATTCTCCTTTGTTTTCTATAAAATTGGCTTACAGCTCGTAAGCCAATTTATTCAGACAACTCGTTCTCAATTTCTTCAACCGTCGGCAGGCTGCTCTTAAAATCTTCACGAAGTACTTTCGTCAATTCATATTCCGCAATCCCGATTGGCTGTGAAATATCATCAAGTGCATAGAATCACTTTCTTGTTGAGCGGGTATATGTAATGCCTCCCTCTTTATTCCTGTGGCTTCAAAGGCCCATAAAAGTAAGCTGCCGTTGCGCCACCGTCAATCAGAAAATCTGCTCCTGTGATAAACGCCCCCTTGTCGCTCATTAACAGCTCCGCCACATTTGCCACTTCATCCGCCGTACCCGGACGGCCTGCCGGACATTTTGCAAACATATTTTTATAAAAATCACCGCGTGGCCCGTTAAACTCGTCAATCGCCAGCGGCGTCACAATGATACCGGGAGAAATAGAATTGAGCCTTGCACCTTTTTCACCCCATTTTACCGATTCTGCCATCACACGCTTTTCATTACAGCGTTTTGCCATCTGGTAGGCATGGAGAGTGTCGCGGATATTCTCCGGCCGCAGCAGTTCCAAAGACAGCAGTTCTTCCGTTGGCGTACAGGCAAGTTGTTCATCCGCCTCCGGAGATAGCTGTCCCATACGGTGTCCCGACTGACTGGAAATTGTCACGCCCACGCCGCCGGGAGCTATCACCTTTCCCACTTCCTCCAACAGTACCGCCGTCCCATAAAGATCAACCCTCAATATTGCCTCAATCGGTGCCTGACTTGGCGAAACACCAGCAGCATTGACCAACATGGTAATTTTACCGGCCTTTTTTGCTTCTGAAATCAAATTCTGAATAGATTCTCTGGAAGATAAATCCGCCTCCATCGGCAGCACATCAAATCCGGCCTCATTCATAATCTTAGCGATTTTCTGTGCATTTTCCGGCTTCTTATCCCCAAGTATAATCTTCTTTCCATAGCCCACTCTCCGGGCGATTGCCATACCAATCTGGCCTGCGCCGGTTAAAATCATAACTTCCTTTGTCATTTCTACTTTCTCCGTTCCTTATGAAAGTCTGCGATATATTTCATCATCCACCGGCTCAAACCACTCCGTACTTCCGTTTGTTCCCGGCAAAAGGTTCACCGCCTCTTTTCCTTCCAATCCTTTATTTCCGCGGGCAACGAGCCAGGCAGACGCGCTTGCGCGGATATTTGGCGACTGCCACGAGGGTCAATGCCCCGCTGACTACTGCGGGGCTGTTGACTTATGCCCACCGAAAACCGGCAGCTCCATACGGTTCAGTCGTCCATCAATTGCCGCTATTTCCTGCTCTGTCAGAAGAATCTCAGCCGCCCCTATGTTTTCTTTCAGGCGTTCTGTTTTACGGCTTCCGGGAATCGGAATGATAAACGGCTTTTTACATAACATCCATGCCAATGAAATCTGTGCCGGAGTAGCCCCCTTTTCCTCTGCCAAATCATGCAACAGCTCCAAAAGCTCCCTGCTTTTTTCAAATCCCTCTGCCGTATATTGCGGCATATTGCTCCGGTAATCCGTCCCTTTCTCAAAAACAGAATCCCGGTTGTACCTGCCGCTCAAAAAACCATTTGCCATTGGAGAAAAGGCCACATAAGTAATCCCCAGTTCTTCCACTGCCGGGAACAGTTCTTCATACCACCGGGCCATCATGGAATAACGGTTCTGAATCGCCGCAACCGGGCAGACTGCATGGGCACGGCGCAGATAATCCTCATTGACTTCTGAAATCCCCCAATAGCGGATTTTTCCCTCCCGTATCAGTTCCGCCATAGTCCCGGCCACTTCCTCCGGGGAAACCTGCGGATCAATGCGGTGCTGGTAATACAGATCAATATAATCCGTTCCAAGCCGTTTCAGGCTGCCCTCTACAGATTTTCGGATTGTCTCCGGCCTGCTGTCCACAATCAGACTGTCTTTTCCGTGATGTACACCACATTTTGTGGCAATCACCACTTTATCCCGAAACGGGCGCAGGGCCTCTCCAACCACTTCCTCGTTATATGCTGTCGAACCGTCCGCATTTATCCCGGTATAACATTCTGCTGTGTCAAACAATGTATATCCGTACTCAAACGCCTGCCGCAGAACCTTTACGCCTTCCTCTGTTGTCATAGGCGCGCCGCTTGCATGGGTAATACCCATACAGCCAAGTCCCACAGCAGATACCTCTAAAGAACCAATCTTCCGTCTCTCCATGATAAAATCCTCCTGCCTTCTTGTTTTATTCCTTTTCAAACTCATTTGCCACATCTGCCAGAAGACTGCGAATATGTAAATGCTGCGGACAGGCTTTCTCGCATTTGCCGCATTTGATACACTCCGAAGCCTTCGCTTTCCCACCGCCGGTATGCACCACATTGTAATAATAATCCGCGTTCCAGTCGTGATAAATCTGTTTGGTATTCATTACCGCAAACAAATCCGGAATTGCGATTTGTTTCGGGCATCCCGCCACACAGTACCGGCATGACGTACACGGAATCAAATTCATGGAACGGAAAATCTCCTGTACCTTTCTTACCGCCGCAAGCTCTGTTTCCGTCAAAGGCTGAAAGTCCTTCATAAAGCTGATATTATCCTGCATCTGCGTCATATCGCTCATGCCGGAAAGCACCATCATAATACCTTCAAAGCCGGCGGCAAACCGGATTGCATAACTGGCGGGGCTTCCTCCATGCAGCCCTTCAAAAACCGCTCTCGCGTTTTCGGGCAGATTCACAAGGTTTCCACCCTTGACCGGCTCCATGACAATCACCTGCTTACCGAATTTCCGGCAGACTTCATAGCATTTACGGCTCTCCACCGCCGGGTCGTCATAATCCACATAATTAAACTGGATTTGCACCACTTCAATCTGCGGATACTCCGTAAGTATCTGTTCCAGAACCTCCGCCCGGTCATGGAATGAAATCCCAAAATGCCGGAATTTCCCTTCCGCCATCAGTTCCAGCGCCGTCTCATAGGCATGGCACTTCTTGAAGAAAGCAAAGTTGTCAGCGCCCTGCGCGTGCATGAGATAAACATCAAAATATTCCACTCCGCAGGCTTTTAGCTGGCTTTCAAAAAACGGGCGGATGTCCCCCTGCTCCTTAAAGAAAAAATTCGTCAGTTTATTTGTCAGAATGTACCGGTCGCGGGGATAGCGGCTTGTCAGGCAGGATTTTAACGCTGTTTCGCTTCTCCCTCCCAGATAGCCGTGGGCAGTGTCAAAATAGTTAAAACCATTTGCCAGAAAGGCGTCCACCATCCGGGAAACTTGCGCCGTATCAACCTCTCCATCTTTCATCGGCAGGCGCATACAGCCAAACCCAAAATTCTTTTTAAT
>CAJTMZ010000058.1:3546-19102 GCA_910577445.1 uncultured Lachnospiraceae bacterium
TTACACCTTTCTCCTGTGCATCCGGCAGACAGCGGATAAAACCGCGAAAGGCATTTGGAAATATAACCTCCTGCCCTGCCTTTGACGCACCGTTGGCAAAGCGGCCGCATAAAACCTCCGAATTACCGTCTTTTCCAAGGCTTGAGCTGATAATCAGGACTTTCATAGGACTCCTTCTTTTTCTTCCGTTCTGCCTTTATTATAAAAAAGCCACATCCGGGAATCAATTTGACTTTCCGGGCAATATCATAAGAAAAACTTATACAAAAAAGGGGCTATCTATTTCCCGATAACCCCCTTACGAAACTTCTTCATCCAACTGTCATTCTTCCTTTTATATCTGGCTCACAAACGTCTCTATCACTTTCAGCGCCGCCCCAAGTGCAGCCGCCGCCACCTTATAATTACAGGCTTTCACACAGGATTCCTTTTCCTCAAAAGTATTCCTTGCCGCCACCTTCTCCCGGATATCCCGAAGGTGTGCCGCACCCATGCAGCTTCCCACATAGCCTCCTATAATAATATCGCAGTCCAGAACCATATGGATATTGTTCACCGCTATGGCCAGATAATCCGTATAGGAATCCCATATCCCGGCCGCCCTTTCGTCCCCTTTTTCCAGGAGACTGAAAAACTGCTCCAGTTTTCCGTCCGCCGCGTCGGACAGCCTCCACGCGGCGCAATAAGCGTCCAGACAGCCTCTTTTTCCGCAATAACAGCTTTCCCCGTCCATAACAACCGTCATATGGCCGGCCTCGCCGCACCGGAAATTCCGGCCCTGTATCAGCTCGTTTCCGTCAAAAATCGCCCCGCCCACCGTGTTGCTTAAAGAGAGATAAAAAAAATGCTCCTCCCCGTCTCCGTGGAAGCCCTCCGCATAAGCCCCCGCATTGGCGTCGTTGAGAAAAAAGCACGGATAAGGAAAAAAGGCGCTTACAGAAGCGAAGGGCAGGTTCTTCACGCCCAGTATATGGGAATAGGTTATCAGTTCCTTTTCCAAATCTATAATTCCCGGAAAGGATATACCCACCCCTAAAATCTTATCTCTGTCAGCGCCGCATTCGTCCAGAAAAAGTTCCAGTCTTTCGCTGACTTTCCGGCAGTACGCCTCTTCCGAAGCATAGGGCTGGCAGATACGCTCATATTTCAGGATTTCGCCCCCAATATTAGTCAGCGCCAGAGTGATATGGTTTTTGGTAATATCCAGTCCCACCGCCAGTCTGGCGTTTACCGCCGCAGATAACGCTTTCGCCCTTCTCCCGCCGGTTGACTTTAGCTCCCCCATCTCCTCAAGCAGACCCTCAGCGATTAATTCCTTTGTAATCTGCGTCGCCGTGGGAAGGCTGATTTTCATATTATAGGAAATATCGGGATTTGATACCGTTCCGCGCTTACAGATATAGCGGAATACCTCGTTCCTGTTTTTTTTCTTTACTTCTATATTCGTGATTTTCTTCTTATCCATATCCGCTGCCCATACTTTATTAATGTGTCGCTTTAATACTTTTTCCTGCCCCTTAGTTCCTCAAAAAGCATCCTGTAGTTTTCATAACGGACCTTACTGATTTTGCCGGAGGCAAGCGCCTCCTTCACGCCGCAGTCGGGCTCGTTTATATGTACGCAGCCGCCAAAACGGCAGTTTTCTTCATATGCTCCAAATTCGGGATAAAACGCTTTCAGCTCCTCTTTCTCCGTCACGGCAAGCTCTAAGGAGGTAAATCCGGGCGTATCCATTAAAAAAGTATCTTCCGAAAGGGCGAAAAGCTCCGCGTGTCTTGTGGTATGTTTTCCTCTCTGGGTTTTTCGGCTGATTTCCCCGGTTTCCATGCCGGCGTCCGGGGCGAGATAATTGACAATGGTTGACTTGCCCACGCCGCTGGGCCCCGCCAGAACAGTGGTTTTTCCCGAAAGGCATTCCCGGATACCGGAAATCCCCCATCCTTCCTTTCCGCTGGCAAACAGCACCCGGCACCCGCTTCCCCGGTAATTCCCGGCAAGGCGCTCCCGCTCGTCCCCGTCTGCAAGCTCCGCTTTATTGAAGCAGATAATAATCGGAAGGTTCTGCTTTTCCATGGCAATCAAAAAGCGGTCAAGCAGATTAAAGTTTGGCTCCGGTCTGGTAACCGCAAAGATGACCAGCGCCTGGTCAATATTGGCCGACGCTGGTCTGATTAAGGCGTTGCTCCGCTGCAGGATTCGGACAATATTCCCTTCCCTGTCCGCTTCATTCGTAATTTCAACCTCAACATTATCGCCCACAAGGGGTTTAATTCCGTCTTTTCTGAAAATTCCCTTTGCCTTGCATTCCACCAGCCCGTGTTCGGTGTATACATAGTAAAAGCCTGCGATTCCTTTTATGATTTTTCCCCGCATTGCGCTCCTACCCTTCCATAAACTGTACGGCCCGCTTAAATTCCTTCGTCTCCGTGGTGCCTTCCGTGGTGGTCACGGAGCCGTCCTCGTGGGTGATGCTGGAGCCCTCGGTGACGTTCACATACTGGAATAAAATATAGCCGGTACTGCTCTTGATTCCGCTGATTCCGGGATTGGGAATAGGAAAAGAGCTGGACTGGGTGCTGTAAAGCTGGGTGCCGTCGTCCGCCATCAGGGTAACGGTCACCATGGTTCCCGAACGGTAATTGGGGTCTTCCTGGGCGGTAGGCGCGGCAATGTTATCTATAAACTGATAGGTGGCTTCCTCGGGTCCGATGCTGATGTTCACGTCTACCACCGTCCCGGCGTCCACATAGGTTCCCACAGAATAACTCTGATAGCAAATCAGCCCTGCCATGGCCGGGTCGCTGTGATGGACTTCCGTCACCTTGCCCATCTGGAGTCCGGCTTCCACCAGTATCGCCATTCCCTCCGATTCGTCCCTTCCGATAGTGTCAGGCACCGAAACCTTACTGATTTCCGGTCCCTGGCTGATGCGGATGGTAACCGCCGTCCCGCTTGGCACCTTAGAGCCGGCCTCCGGTGACTGGGTCACTACGTTTCCTTCCTTAATATAGGGGTCATGGCCTTCCGTTTTGTTGACGGGAAATCCGCCTTTTCCCAGAGTCGCCACCGCTTCCGCCTCGGTAACGCCCACCACGTCGGGCACTTCCACGCCTTTGCTTCCCGCGCTCACCGTCAGAATCACGTTGGAGCCTTCTTCTATCATTTCCCCGGCGGCGACGCTGCAATCCATAACGATTCCCTGTTCGTATTCCGCGCTTTCCTTATATTCGATTTCGGGCGTAAGCCCCAGCTCCAAAAGGGCCACCTTGACCTCGTCCTCGCCTTTTCCGATTACTTCCGTCATCTGAACCTTTTCTTTGGGCGTTTCATCCTCCGCGGCTTCCTCTTCCTTCTGGCCGAAAATACCCGTGTCAAAAATCCCGAAAGCTCTTCCCACCAGGAAAAGCACGATGCATCCGATGAGAACGGCCGCCACCACCGCCAGAATCGTGGTTATGCGCTCCATTTTAGGGTCGTAATCTTCCTCCTCGTCTTCGTCCTCCTCCTCATAATCGTACTCATATTCGATTTCGTCGGGGTATTCCTCCTCGTCCTCTTCTTCCTCCGGCACATACCTTTTCTTTTTTACATTCTTATTCGCGCTCTTTTTCACATCGGCTTCCCGGCGCAGGTGCATGGCTTCCTCAAGCCCGTCCCTGTTGACCGACTCTCTCTTTATTTTCTGCCGCTCGCCGCTGCTTATCATTTTCGTGGAACCGTCCTCGTCGGGGTCCACCATCTTCACAAAGTCCTCGTCGGGCGTCATAAGGGAACGCTTTAAATCCGTAATCAGCTCTCCCATGGACTGGTATCTTCTGTCCGGGCTTTTCTGGCAGCACTTGAAAACAATCTGCTCCACGCTCACGGGAATCTCTGAAACATAATCCCTGGGCGAGGACATCTCCTCCTGAATATGCTTGATGGCAATTGCCACCGTGGTTTCCCCGTTAAAGGGCACCCGTCCTGTCAGCATTTCAAACATGGTGATTCCAAGGGAATACACGTCGCTCTTTTCATCGGAATAGCCTCCCCTTGCCTGTTCCGGGGAAGTATAGTGAACCGAGCCCATCACGTTGGAGGTAATGGTGTTGCTGGTCGCCGCCTTGGCGATACCGAAATCCGTAACCTTTACCTTTCCCTCCTTTGAAATAATGATGTTCTGCGGCTTGATGTCTCTGTGGATAATGTGGTTATTGTGGGCGGCCTCAATGCCCATGCTGACCTGAATGGCAATGCTGACGGCCTCCTTCACCGAAAGCCTTGCCTTTTTTTCGATGTATTTTTTCAGGGTAATTCCTTCCACCAGCTCCATTACAATATAGTAAACGCCGTTTTCCTCCCCCACATCGTACACGTTTACGATATTCGGATGGGCAAGGCCGGCCGCTGCCTGGGCTTCCACTCTGAATTTGGATACAAAATTGGCGTTTTCACTGAACTCCTGTTTGAGAACCTTCACGGCCACCATACGGTTTAATTTGTGGTCCTTCGCCTTATAAACGTCGGACATGCCGCCCGTTCCGATTCTCTCCAATATTTCGTATCTGTCTCCGACTATCATTCCAATCTTAACCATATTAATCTCCATACTGCCGGCCTCTGTAAAAGCGCCGGTATATTTCTATCTATAAGATGCGCCAGCCTTTTCGCCGCGCAGTCTGCTGTCTTCATAAAATCCGTTTCCGGCTGTCCGCTATTCCTTTGCAAACAAATCAATCAATATCACCGCTATGTTGTCTTTTCCGCCGTTATCATTGGCCGCCGCGACCAGCTTCCCGGCCTTTTCCTCAAGGGACGCGCGTTCCCTTAAAATTCTGCCTATCTCCTTATCCTCCAGCATGTTGGTCAGCCCGTCGGAACAGATAAGCACAATATCCCCGGCTTTCAGCTCCTCGCTGAAAAAGTCAATTTCCAGCGTATCAAGTGCCCCCACCGCCCGGGTTATGATGTTTTTGTCCGGGTGAGTCCTCGCCGCTTCCCGGTCAATTCCTCCCACCCGCACCATTTCCTCCACCAGAGAATGGTCTCTGGTTATCTGCCGGACTTCCTCGTTTACGATATAAAGCCTGCTGTCTCCCACATTGGCGACCTGAAGATAGTGCCCCAGACAGGTGGCAGCCACCACCGTGGTTCCCATACCGTAAAGGCTCCTGTCCTCCTTGGCCCGCCGCCTGATTTGGTCGTTGGCCAGACGGATGGCTTTCCCCAGAATACGCACCGGGTTTTTCTCAAAGCTGCCTCTGATTTCCCTCACAATGGTTTCCACCGCGCATTTGGACGCATAGTCCCCTGCGTTATGTCCCCCCATACCGTCGGCTACGATAAAAATGTTAGGAAGATTGCCGACAGGTTTTTCCGACGCATATGCCACATCCTGATTCAGTTTTCGCTTTTTTCCTATATCTGTTACAGAAAAGGATTGCAACACGGTTTTTCCTCCTACCCCAGGTATAACTTGTTTTGTCTTCGCCTAAGCTGTCCACAGGCACCGTCAATATCTCTTCCCATTTCTCTTCTAATAGTAACATTTATTCCATTTTTTTCAAGTTTATTTTTAAAGGCCGCCACTTTCGCCGTATCGGGCTGTACAAAATCCCGCTCGTTTACCGGATTTACCGGTATCAGGTTCACATGGCAGTTCATATGTTTTATAAGTCCCGCCAACGCCTCCGCGTCCTCTTCCCCGTCGTTAAATCCTCTTATCAGAGAATACTCAAAGGTAATCCTTCTTCCCGTCTTTTCAAAATAAAAGGCGCAGGCGTCCATCAGTTCCGCAATCGTGTATTTGTTCGCAACGGGCATCAGTTTTTTTCTTTTTTCGTCAAAGGCCCCGTGAAGCGAGAGGGCAAGGGTAATCTGCAGATTTTCATCCGCCAGCCTCCGCATTTTTTCTGTCAGCCCGCAGGTGGAAACCGTAATGCTGCGCTGGCTGATATGTAAACCGTTTTCGTCTGTAAGGAGCGTTAAAAACCGCATAAGATTCTCGTAATTGTCAAGGGGCTCCCCGCAGCCCATAACCACCACGTTGGAAACCCGCTCCCCGGTAAGCAGCGTGATGGCGTAAATCTGGTCCAGCATCTCCGAGGGCGTAAGGTTCCGCTCCAGCCCGCCTATGGTGGAGGCGCAGAAAGCGCATCCCATGCGGCATCCCGCCTGAGAGGAAATACATACGCTGTTCCCGTGCTTATACTTCATCCACACGCTTTCTATCAGCTTCCCGTCCGCTAATTCAAAGAGGTACTTTTTCGTCCCGTCAAGGGCGGACTTTTGCACCCTGACCGTTTTCAGCGCCGTGTATGCAAAACGCGAGCCGCACTTTTCCCGAAAAGCCAGGGACAGGTTCGTCATCTCGTCAAAGCTCCGGGCCAGCTTTACATGCATCCACTGATACAACTGCCCGGCCCGGAACGGCTTCTCTCCCATAGCCGCCACTTCCGCTTTCAGTTCTTCCAAAGTCATCGATTTGATATCCAGCATTTTCCTGCCTGCTTTCTTAGCGGTTTCTCTTAAACCTTGCTATAAAAAATCCGTCCGTCTCGTGGCTGCCCGGAAATAACTGCAGCATTCCCTTGTCTTCCTCTCCTTTGAGTTCTTCCGGAAGATGGGGCGCAAGGCGCTGCGGCGTAAAAGGGTGGTTATCCAAAAACCACTCCGCCATTTTATGGTTCTCATCGGGATTTAAGGTGCATGTGCTGTAAATCAACACGCCGCCCGGCTTCACGTACCGCCATACCACATCCAGAATCCGCCTTTGCAGCTCTGTCAGCTCTTCCATGGCCTCTTTCGTGATTCGATACCTTATGTCCTTCTTTTTCCCCAGCACCCCGAGGCCGGAGCAGGGCAAATCCGCCAGAACCACATCCGCCTTTTCCACAAGGCTTTCGTCCAAAACGCAGGCGTCATGTACCTGCACTTCCATATTTTTGTATCCTGTTCTTTCTATATTATCTCTAAGCAGAGCCGCCTTATACTCCGATACGTCTCTGGAAATCACTTTTCCTCTTTCCCCCAGCTTTTCCGCAAGATGCATGGACTTTCCGCCCGGCGCGGCGCAGACGTCGACGGCCAGTATCCGGCCTTCCTCCCTCAAAGACTCTCCCGAAATCCCCGCCGCTTCCACAGCCAGCATACTGCTCACGTCCTGAACCACAAAAAAGCCTTCCCCGTATCCCGGCAGACTTCTCACGTTTTCCACGTTCCCAAGCGTAAAGGCATAAGGAAGATAAGGGTGCTCTTTCACCCTCACACCCGTCTTTTCAAGGGCATGTATCCAGTCCCTTTGTTCTTCCCGTGTCAGGTTCTCTTTCAGCCGGACCCGCAGGGGGCTTTCCTGCAAAAGCGCCTCCAGAAGCATCCTCGTTTTTTCTTCCCCGTAAGCTTTTATCCACAGCTCGATTATAAACTCCGGCATGGAATATTTCACCGACAGATACTTAACCGGCTCCTTTTCCCTGTCCGGATAGGGAAGGCTCTCCTTATTTCTTGCCAGAGTCCTCAGCACTCCGTTTACGAAACCGGAAAGCCCCCGGAACCCTCTTTTTCCGGCAAGCTTTACCGCCTCGTTGCAGACTGCCCTGTCAGGAATTTTATCCATAAACAGAAGCTGATAGGCGCTCATCCGCATCAGCGTTCTGATGAGAGGCTTCATTTTCAGGACGCTGATACTGGAATAGTAATCCAGACAATAGTCAATCTGGATGAGTCTCTCCAGCGTCCCCTCCGTGACCCTTTTCACAAAAGCCTTATCCCTGCTGTCACTATAATTATATTTATCAAGCACGTCCCTGATTACCAGATGGCTGTAAGCTCCTTTTTCCAGAATTTCCATCAGCATATCCAGAATCAGTTCTCTCGTATTATCCACATTTTATCCTTTCCCTCTTCGCGCCCTGAGTACCGCCCCATAACGCTAGTCGTCCCGGCGTCTGTTCCCGGTAAGTATAAGGAGCCGAAGAAGCTGCAGCACGGAAGAAGCCGCCGCCGCGACATAGGTAAGCGCCGCCGCTCCCAGAACCCGCTTGCAGTCGTCTACTTCGTCCGTATTCATAATTCCGTAGCTTTCAACCATCCGGAGCGCACGGTTTGAAGCGTTAAATTCAACCGGAAGCGTAACAATCTGGAACAGCACGGCAATGGCAAATACCCATACCCCTATCCTGGCAAGAGGCCCTAACCCCATAACAAGGCTTACTATCACCAGCGGCAGCCCCAACTTTGAGCCGATGTTGGCCGCCGGCACCAGTGCGGAACGGAATTTCAAAGGAAAATATCCTTCTTTGTGCTGCAGAGCGTGCCCGCACTCATGGGCCGCCACGCCAATCGCCGCAACGGATTTGGACGCGTAAACGGAATCCGACAGCCGAAGAACCTTTCCGGAAGGGTCGTAATGGTCTGTCAGATTGCCGGATACATGCTCAATCCGCACATCGTTTATCCCCGACATGGAAAGAATCCTCTGAGCGGCTTCCGCCCCCGTCATTCCTCCTCTGGCCCGCACTCTGGCATATTTTGCGTAGGTGGAATTAACCCGGGAGCTTGCAAGAATGCACAAAACCGCACCGATTAACACCAGAATATAAGTAGGGTCGTAATAATATCCAAACATATTCCATCTCCTTTTTTACTGTTTAGCTTCTCCCAGAACAAGCCCCGGCTTTACTTCGTATCCCAAAAGGAAATCCTTCACCGACATCCTCTTTTTTCCCTCGAGCTGCACACAGTACACCCGAAGAATCCCCTTACCTGCCGCAATATCAAAGAAGTCCTTTTCCACTTTGATAACGGTTCCCGGTATATCGTCCGCCTCTTTTTCCCGTCCGTTATCCGTCACGTCCGCCTCCCAGATTTTCAGGGTTTTTCCCCGATAATAAGTATAGGCGCTTGGCCAGGAATTTAATCCCCGAATCAGCCTTTCAATAACTTCCGCGTCCTTTTCCCATTCAATCAGTCCCATGGACTTGGAAAGCCGCGGGGCGTAGCAGGTAAGGGAATCATCCTGCTTTTCGGGTTTCAGCTCCCCGCTTTCAATTTTCGGAAGGGCTTTTACAATCAGCTCCGCTCCCACGGCCATCAGCTTGTCGTGGAGGCTTTCTCCCGTTTCCTTTTTATCTATGGGGACGCTTTTTTTACAATACATGCCCCCCGTATCCAGTCCCTTTTCCATCTGCATGATGGTAACGCCGCTTTCCCGCTCCCCGTTGATGACCGCCCACTGAATGGGCGCGGCCCCGCGGTAGGCTGGAAGAAGGGATGCATGGATGTTGACGCAGCCGAATTTCGGCATGGAAAGAATCTCCTCCGACAAAAGCTGTCCGAAAGCCGCAACTACAAAAATGTCCGCCGGATACCCGGCAAGTTCCTCCACCGCCGATGCTTCCTTTATCTTAACGGGCTGGAACACGGGAATACCGTGCCTTAACGCGCATTCCTTCACCGGCGTCATCTGCATTTCCTTCCCCCGCCCCTTTTGCTTATCCGGCTGGGTAACCACCAGCACAACCTCATGCCCCGCCTTTATAATGGCTTCAAGGGGCGCCACCGCAAAGTCCGGCGTTCCCATATAAACGATTTTCATAACTGCCGCCACTCCTTTCCGTTACTCTTCCTCTTCTTCGATATCCTCCACATCCTTTAAGCCGCCTTCCACCTTTTCCACATAAAGATGGCCTTCAAGATGCTCCACCTCATGGCAGATAGCGCGGGCCAAAAGCTCCGTTCCCTCAAGCTCAAAGGTGTTCAATTCCCTGTCGCAGGCTTTCACTTTCACATAATTGGGTCTCCTCACCACGCCCGCCTTGCCGGGAACGCTAAGACACCCTTCGTTTCCCACCTGCTCCCCGCTGGTCTCTAAAATCTCAGGGTTAATCAGTAAAACAGGGTCCTCCCCCGTCACGTCAATCACTACGATGCGCTTTAAAATCCCTACCTGATTGGCGGCAAGCCCGACGCCGCCCTCCTCGTACATGGTGTCGAACATATCGTCAATTAACTCCCTTGTGCGGGGCGTCATTTCCTTTACTTCCTTGCAGATTTTGTTTAATACCGGGTCTCCCATTTCTCTTACGTTTCTGATTGCCATTATTATACTGTCCTTTCTATTCCAGTTCCGCAGATGCTGCGTCTGCTGTTTTCCAGTTCCGCAGATGCTGCGTCTGCTGTTTTCCTGCTATATTTTTAATAACTGTCCATTGGATTAAAATCAAACTGCACGCTTTCCTCTCCTGGCGTGAGCGTTCCCAGATACTGCTCTATTTTATCCTTAATTCCTGTCAGTTGTCTATAGTCAGCCGATTTGCAGTAGATGACAAACCGGTAAACATCGTTAATTTTCCCGATGGACGCCCGGGCCGGGCCGATTATCCTCAAACCCGCCGGGGCGCAAGCCGTTCCGCCGCCTTTGGCGGCCTGCTCCTTTTCACCCAAAGCCCTTGCCGCTTTTGCGATTCTCTCCGCCAGACTTTCGCCTCTTTTTTCATCGGGAGAAGTCACCAAAACCGCCATCATGTGCGCCGCCGGAGGATAGCCGGCAAGCTCTCTGTATGAAATTTCTTCCTTATAAAATGCCTGATAATCCTGCTCCGCCGCGCGGATGATGCTGTAATGCTCCGGCCGGTAGGTCTGGATAACCACCTCTCCCGGCTTATCACCCCGGCCGGCGCGGCCGGCGGCCTGCACAAGAAGCTGGAACGTCCGCTCGCCGGAACGGTAGTCGCTGTCATTTAGGGATAAATCCGCCGCAAGCACGCCTACCAGCGTCACATTGGGAAAATCATGCCCTTTTACAATCATCTGCGTTCCCACCAGAACATCCGCCTCCCCCGAGGAAAAAGCGGTGAGTATCTTTTCATAGCTGTCCTTTGTCCCTGTGGTATCCTTATCCATCCGAAGCACCGAAATCCCGGGAAATCGTTTGCGGAGCTGTTCCTCTATCTGCTGGGTTCCCGCCTTGAACCCCAGAAGATAGGGCGATGTACAGGACGGGCACTTAGCCGGTTTGGCCGTCTCATATCCGCAGTAGTGGCACACCAGCCGCTCGCCCATATGGTGGGATAGGGAGACGTCGCAGTGGGGGCACTTCATCACATAACCGCAGGAACGGCAGGACACAAATCCCGCATAGCCTCTGCGGTTCAGAAACAGCATTGTCTGCTCCTTTTTCTGCAGGCGTTCCTCCATCAGCCCCTGAAGCTTTCTGCTGAAAATAGAACGGTTCCCGCTTTTGAGTTCCTGCCGTAAATCCACCACGGAAACCTCCGCAAGCCTTCCTCCTGTCAGTCTGCGGGTCAGGGTAAAAAGCCCGTATTCGCCTTTTTGAGCCCTGTAGTAGGCTTCCAGGGAGGGCGTTGCCGAGCCCAGCACCAGGGCGGCTCCTTTCATGCGGGCCAGCTCCTGCGCCGTCTCTCTTGCGTGGAACCTAGGCATGGTCTCGCTTTTGTAGCTGGATTCATGCTCCTCGTCCATCACTATCATTCCCAAGTCGGGAAAAGGGACGAAGAGCGCGGAGCGGGGGCCGATAATCACATCGATTTCCCCTTTCTTCGCCCGCTCATACTGGTCGTATTTTTCCCCCGCCGACAGGGTGGAGTTCATCACCGACACCCTGTCGCCGAACCTTTTGTAAAACCGCAGCAGCGTCTGGTAGGTCAGCGCAATTTCGGGAATCAGCATAATGCTCTGTTTTCCCCTTGCCGCCATCCCCTCAATGAGGGAAAGGTAAACCTCCGTCTTGCCGCTTCCGGTAATCCCGTGAATCAGACAGGGCTTTTTCTCTCCCGCGTCAAAATCCGAGAGGATTTTTTCCGAAATCCGCTCCTGCTCCGGGCTTAGTATCTTTCCGTTTTCCCTTGCAGATTCCACTTTCACCGGATTTCTGTAGTAACTTTCGCTTTCTATGGAGAGAACGCCCTCTCTCTGTAAGCTGCAAAGCGCCGCGGAGGAAACGTTTAATTTCCCCGTCACAAGGCTGTAGGGAAGCACCGGCTCCCTGATAAGCTGCGCAAGCACCCTCGCCTTTGCGAACTGGTGTTTCCTTTCACTCTCCCCCAAAAGGGAACGGACCTCCTCCGCCGTCATAAGACGTACAATCTTCTTTTTTTCTTTCGGCTTCATGGAGCGCTTTACGGGGAGCACCGTCTTAAGCGCCGCTATCATGGTGGAGCCGTAGTTTCTTTTCATCCATGCCGCCAGCCGGATAGCGTCCGCTTCCACGGCCACGCTGTCTGTGGAAATTTCTTCTATATACTTCTGCCTGTCATCGGGAAATTCCGCCTTTTCCGTTATCTCCACCACATAGCCCTGGCGCAGATGGTTCCCCTTTCCGAAAGGCACCGACACGCACATTCCCTCCTCCAGAATACTCTGCAGCTTTTCGGGAATTTTGTACTGGAAGGTTTTATCCACTTTTTCATGGGAAATATCAATGATGATATTTGCATACCTGCCCTGGGCCATGCCTTGTCTGCTCCTTTTATCTACAAGTCTTACCGCTTTCCTGATACCGGCTGCGCTTTCTTTCAGCCGCCCTGTCTTTCCTTCAGGATTTCCGCTATCAGCACCCTCTCGTCCATGGGATGCTTCTCGCCGCAAATCTCCTGATAATCCTCGTGGCCCTTTCCGGCCAGCACAATAATGTCTCCCGGCTGCCCGTTTTCAATGGCATAGGCAATGGCTTTTTTCCTGTCGGGAATTTCAATATATTTTCCGGTTGTCTTTTGGATTCCGGTTCTGATATCCGCAATAATGTCCTCCGGTTTTTCATACCTCGGATTATCCGAGGTGATAATGGTAAAATCCGCATAAGTTCCGCTGATTTCTCCCATTTCAAAGCGTCGGCTCCTGTCCCTGTTACCCCCGCATCCGAAAAGGCATACCAGACTTGCGGGCCTGTATTCCCGCAGCGTTGTCAGAATGCTTTTCAGACTCATGCTGTTATGGGCATAGTCAATCAGCAGGGTAAATTTATCCGACACAGAAACACTTTCAATCCGCCCTTTCACATGAGCGCCTAAAAGCGCTTTCCTGATTGCGGGGATTTCCACCCGGAAGTGGCTGCACACCGCAATAGCCGTCAGCGCGTTATAAACGCTGAATCGCCCCGGCATGGGAACCTCCACCCGAAAGGCATTTTTGTCCTTTTGTCTCACGGAAAACTCAATGCCAAGCTCTCCCGGCTTGTTTATCAGCTTTAAGTCCTCCGCCCGGATATCGGCCTCTTTATCAAAGCCGCAGGTTTCCACCTCACAGGTATGGCCTTTTAAAACCGCTTCCATGTGGGCGTCGTCCCTGTTTACGATTCCCAGACGGCACTGTTTGAATAAAAGCCCCTTGCAGGTCTGATATTCCTCAAAGTCCGCATGTTCGTTGGGGCCGATATGGTCCGGCTCCAGATTCGTGAAAATTCCGATTTCAAAGGTAAATCCCTGGGTCCTGTGGAGCTTAAGCCCCTGAGAGGCCACCTCCATTACCACTATCTGGCACCCGGCGTCCTCCATTTCCCTGAAATACTGCTGAAGCAGGAAGGATTCCGGAGTGGTGTTGCCGGCGGGGATATGCTTATCGCCTATGATGGTTTCAATGGTGCCCACAAGCCCCACCTTATATCCCGCCTTTTCCAGAATGGCTTTCATCAGATAGGTGGTGGTGGTCTTTCCCTTGGTTCCGGTAATGCCAATCACTTTAAGCCGGTCCGCAGGATGGCCGAACCAGGCCGCCGCAATGAAAGCCATGGCATACCGGGTGTCCGCCACCTTAATAACGGTGATATCGCTCTCCTTTGACAGCTCCACATCCTTCTGCACTACTAAGGCCGCCGCCTTTTTGGCCGCCGCCTCCCCCGCGAAGTCATGTCCGTCCACATTATAACCACAGATGCAGATAAAAAGGCATCCCTCGGATATTTTCCGCGAATCGTAGACCACTTCCTTTATTTCCCTGTCCGTATTTCCTCTTATGCATTCAAAGGTCAATCCCTTTAGCAGCTCTTCACACTTCATTACAACCTCCATGACATTTTTCCTCTATTATAAAATAACATGATTAATCGCTTTTTTCAATCTTTCTGAATCCGGCTTCCCTTTCAGTTAATATGTTTTTTATTTTTTGTTAAGAGGATTTTAGACTTTTAAAATAATTCGGACACACTTTATACACATTTTCCCTTTATGATATTAATCAAGATAGTTGAACAACTCACTATCTCCCCCCTCATAAGAATGCAAAGCCTCCGGTACCCCCGGAGGCTTTTGCATTGCCGCAAAACCCATTGTCCGCGCCGTTTCGGGCCTCCTTCTTATCAAAAAAGCCGCAAGAGTCCCTCAGCAGTAATGCTGCATGACAATCTGTATGCTCTCCCGGCCCGCAAAAGAATTGATTTCCGGATAGTAGGCAATGCTGATAACCATCTCCTCTTTTACCGGATTGCGCCGGCTGCTTCCGTATGCCCTGCCAGCCGGCATGCTTCCGCTTCCGTATACCCCGCTATCGCTGTAGAGTCCCTCTGCGGCCTGTTCTCCGAACCGCTCCGCCAGAAACGAATCAAACCGTTCCAAATCGCCGAAGTAAATCATTTCATAGCCTCTTCCGCTCTCGTCCTCAATCCGGTATTTTCCCACATTTTTATTTTTCCCCAGCTTTCTGCCGGATAAAAGGCGAATCCCTTTTCTGGCAAACAAAGGTTTGGGATTGCCGGTCCCGAAAGGCTCGAGCGCGGAAAGCTCCCGGATAAATTCCTTATCCGCGTAGGAAAGAGGCATAGGAACATCGATATGTATCACTTCCTCAAAATCCTCCCCGGTGAGCCTGCAGTTTTCATTGATTCTGCTTCGGAAAGTCTCCACCGCCGCCTCGTCCGGCAAGGACAGCCCCGCCGCCATCTTATGTCCCCCGTATCGCATGAAAAGCTCTTTACAGGCGGTAATCTCCTCGTACATGTGATAGGCTTCTATAGAGCGTCCGCTGCCTTTTACCCCCTCTTCTCCCTTTGTCAGAACGAAAGCGGGTTTTCCGTACTTTTCCCGCACCTTTCCGGCGATAATTCCCGCAAGGCTCTCGTGGCAGTCCGGCAGATAGACCACCAGGACCCTGTCCTCCTGAAGCCCTGTATTTTCCACCTGGCTTATGGCCGCACACAGTCCTTCCTCCGTCATCTGCTTCCGGCTGTCGTTCAGGTTTTTCAAATCCTCCGCAATGGTAACCGCCTCCCGCCAGTCCTTTGAGGTGAACAACTCAAGCGCCCGCTTTGCCGTGTCCAGTCTCCCCGTGGCGTTCATACAGGGGCCGATGACAAAACCGGCATGGTAGGGCGAAATCGCCCGCTGCTCGATTCCGTTGACCATAAGCAGGGCCCGAAGCCCCAAGTTCCCGGTCTTTTCCATTGCTTTCAGTCCGTATTTCACAATAATCCGGTTCTCGTCCCGAAGCTCCATCACATCGCACACGGTGGCAAGGGCCGCAAAGGAAAGCATCTCCTCCATTATTTCCGCCCGCCCCGGCAGAAGAAGGCCCGTTTTTCCGCCGGATTCAAAAAGTACCTGTACCAGTTTATAGGCCACTGCGGCTC
>CAJTMZ010000058.1:19120-22942 GCA_910577445.1 uncultured Lachnospiraceae bacterium
AAGGATAGCCGCAGCCCGGCTGTTTCGGGTCCACGACAGCGTCCGCCTTCGGCAGAAGATAAGTTCTTTCCCCCTTTGTTTCCTCGAAAGGCACCTCATGGTGGTCGGTCACCACCACCGTCATGTTCAGCTCCTTAGCCAGCGCAATCTGGGAGGAAGCCGCAATCCCGTTGTCGCAGGTGACAATGGTGTCGATTTTCTCCCCGGCCGCCTCCTGCACCAGCCCCTCGTTCAGGCCATAGCCGTCCTTTATTCTGTGGGGAATCACTGTATCCACATTCCCTCCAAGAGCCCGGATGCCTGTAAGAAGAATATAAGAGGCGCAGATACCGTCCACGTCGTAATCCCCGATTACCCGAATCCTCTTGCCCTCCGCTATTTTCCCGAGAATGATTTCCGAAGCCTCTTTCATATTTTTCAGCAAAAGAGGGTCGTACAAATCCTTTAAATCCCCGTGCAGATATTTCCTGATATCTTCGTCCTCCACCAAATCCCGGTTCCGCATAATCCTCGCCATTACCGGCGTAATATGATACTTCTGCGCTATTTTATCAAAATCCGCCTTTTTGGCGGCCACCATCCATTTTGCCATATTATCCTCTTTTTCTCTGCCAAAAAGCGTCCCGCTGCGCGGAACGCTTTTCCTGTCATACCTTATTTCCCCGGCCATGCCGCGGTTACTATGCCGTCTTTTTCTGCGGAAATACCTTTCTTAATACCAGCCATAACGCGCCGGTTATGCATACGGAAGAATACGTGCCGCAGAGGATGCCCGCCATAAGAGGCAGTGCAAATTCCTTCACGGAAGATACGCCGAACACATAAAGAGCCGCTACCATGACAAAGGTTGTCAGGGAAGTAAAAATACTTCTGGAAAGAGTCTGGGTGATACTGCCGTTCACCATATCCTCCAGAGATTCCTTTCTTCCCATATTGTGCATGTTTTCACGAATCCTGTCAAAAATTACAATGGTGGCGTTGATGGAATAACCCACAATCGTCAGCATACAGGCAATAAATGTGGTGCCCACGGATACTTTCACAATCGCGTAAAAGGCAAGCACTACCAGAACGTCGTGAATCAGGGCGATAACGGAGCTTGCGCCGAAGCGGATATCCTTAAACCGCAGCCAGATATAAAGCAGCATACAAAGGGTTGCAATCACCACAGCAATCACCGCGTCCGACTTCATCTCGCTGCTGATGGTGGAACTGATGGTCTCCGTGGTAATCTTCTCCGCGTCTACCGAAAAATTGTCAACCATAACGTTTTTCAGTTCTTCTCTCTCGTCCAGATTTAAGGAACGGGTCTTGAAAATCACCTCGTCCGTCCCCTCCACCTTCTGGGTCTGCACATTGCCGTCCCCTGTGATGGCTTCAATGAGAGGAACCACCTTTGCGTCGATATCGCCAAGAGCCATGTCCTCGTTAAAGGTAACGTTGGTGGAAGTGCCTCCCACAAACTCAAGGCTGTAATTTAACGTCCCGCCGGTCTGCGACTTGTTGATTCCCATAAATACAAAGCCTGCCAGTACCGCCGCAATGGAAATTCCGAAAAATATCTTTCTCTTTGAGGTGAAAGCCACCGCCTTCCTCTCTTTTCCCTTTCCGTAGAACTTTTCGCCCTGGAGTCCCAACGCATAGAAAGCCTTCATAAGCAGCCTGGTAATCACCATGGCCGTAAACATGGAAAGGATAATACCAAGGGCCAGTGTGGCCGCAAATCCCTTAATCGTGCCGGAACCCAAAAGCCCCAGTACCGCCGCCGCAATCAAAGTGGTCACGTTGCCGTCCACAATGGCGGAAGCCGCTTTTTTGTAACCGATATCAATCGCTGACTTCACGGTTTTGCCCTTGGCGATTTCCTCCCTGATACGGGCAAAGATAATCACGTTGGCATCCACCGCCATTCCGATGGAAAGGATAATACCCGCAATTCCGGGAAGTGTCAGCGTAATCTCAAAAGCGTCCAGCAAAATGACAATCAGCTCCACATAAAGCGCAAGGGCAAGGCTGGCCGCTACGCCGGACAGATAATATACGGCTATCATAAATACCACGATGATGGCAAATCCCACCGCCGCCGCTTTGATACTGGTGGAAATCGCCTCCTCGCCAAGCTGGGCCCCTACAATCTTGGAATGCAGTTCCTCCAGCTCTAACTTCAGACCGCCGATACGGATAGTGGTCGCAAGCTGCTGGGCTCTCTCATAGGTAAAGTTTCCCGTAATCTGAGCCTGTCCGTCCGTGATGGCGGAATTAACGTTGGGCGCGCTGATAATCTCGCCGTCGTAATAAATTCCAATGGATTCTCCGTTCTGGAGCGCTTTCGTTGTGGCATCGGCAAACTTCTTTGTCCCCTCGTCGGTCATGGAAAGCTGCACCACAAACTCGCTGTTCTGCATACTGTTGGTCATGGAACCCGCCTGGGTTTCCTTTACGTCCGTTCCTTCCAGAACCACGCTTCCGTCCGCTATAAGCTGGTCGATGTCCTTATACAGAGCGTATACAAGCTCGCCCTCCTCGTCAGTTCCAAGGGCCTGATAATTGGGATTCCCGTCAGGGTCGTACTCGCAGATAAAATACAGTGAACCGGGCTTTCCCAGCTCCTCCAAAATAGCGCCCGCGTCCGAAACGCCCGGAATCTCAATGTTAATACGGTTGCTTCCCTCCTGATACACCACCGCCTCGTTGCTGTAGCTTTCCACACGCTTCTGCAGCTTGTAGATGGTATCAGCCATGTCTTCGCTGTCAGGCTCCTCGTCGCCCACTACCTGATAGGTAATGCTGACGCCGCCCTCCAAATCCAGCCCCAGATTGATACTGGCCGCTGAACCCGAGCCGTCCGCTCCGATTCCCACTGCCGCGGTGTATCCAAAACCGCCAAGAAGCAGCAGAAATACCAGCAGGACCACAATTGCTTTACTCTTTTTCATTGCTTTCTTCTCCTTCTGATTCGGCCAAAGCCGCTTTTATCATAATTGCGCATTCTATACGCTTTTTCTGTAATTCACATCCCAAATCATAGGCGTCGTTAATATGCCCGTGGAAATTGTAGGAATTGGCCGCGCACCCGCCGCTGCAGTAAAACTTTGCAAAACAGCTCTTACACTTTTCCTTTGCGTAGACATTGCAGGTCTTAAACTCGTCCCTTATGTCCGCGCGCGTAATGCCCTCGTCCACATTTCCCATCAGGAAATCCTCATTGCCCACAAACTGATGGCAGGGATACAAATCCCCCCAGGGCGTCACCGCCAGATATTCCGTTCCCGAGCCGCACCCGGAAAGCCGTTTTGCCACACAGGGGCCGCCCGTGAGGTCTATCATAAAATGGAAAAAGTTTACACCCTTACCTTCTTTTTTTCTCTTTAAAAGCGCAGCCGCCAGCCTGTCATATTCCGCTAAAAGGGACGGCAAATCCTCCTCCCTTAAGGCGTAGTCCTCAGAAGGGTCAGCCACCACCGGCTCCACGGAAATCTGCTCAAAGCCCAAATCCGCCAGATGAAGCACGTCCTTTGAAAAATCCAGATTATTTCTTGTGAAAGTTCCCCTCACGTAATAATTCGTCTGGTTCCGGCTTTCCGCCACCTTGAGGAATTTCGGGACAATGATATCATAGCTTCCCTGTCCGCCTCTGTGGGGGCGCATCAGGTCGTTGATTTCCTTTCTCCCGTCAATGCTGAGCACGATATTGGACATTTCCCTGTTAGCAAATTCCAGGATTTCATCGTTTAAAAGCACGCCGTTGGTGGTCAGCGTAAAACGAAACTTCTTGTGGAAAGGCTCCTCAAGGCTCCTGCCGTAGGCCACCAAATCCTTTAC
>CAJTMZ010000058.1:22972-23415 GCA_910577445.1 uncultured Lachnospiraceae bacterium
TCCCCCGAAGAAATCCACCTCCAGATTTACCCGGTTCCCTGAATTTTTCACCAGAAAATCAAGCGCCTTTTTCCCCACTTCAAGGCTCATTAGCGCCCGCCTGCCGTGATATTCCCCTTCCTGTGCAAAACAGTATCTGCAGGCCAGATTACAGTCGTGGGCAATGTGCAGGCACAGCGCCTTTACCACGGTTTCCCGTTTTTTAAAATCAATGATATAGTTTTCATAAACGTCCGGGGCATACAGCATACCGGCGTCCTTAAGCTCCAAAACCTGTTCGAGAGCCTCCTCCACGTCCCCGGCGGCATGGCTTCCTTTTAAAAGACCGGTAATCCTGTCCTTTAACTCCTCTTTGGGACATCCCGCCAAAAGCGCCTCCTCCACCAGAGGAACCACGTCGTATACCACCTCGTCCACCACATGGACGGAACCGCTGTTCACAT
>CAJTMZ010000058.1:23442-26364 GCA_910577445.1 uncultured Lachnospiraceae bacterium
GTTTTTGTACTGATGTATCACTTTTCTTATCCTTCCAGAACGAAATTGTGTAATGGTTCCGATACAATTTCTGCCGGGCCTTTTCCTCCGCGGCACAGCCAGCCCGGCGTTACTGCCTGCACACATAATAAGCAGCGGCAGGCGCCGCTGCTTTATTCTTTTTATCCGTCCAGGTTCCGTAAAAAACGGAATCTTGAGGCGTCAGGTATCCGCTTATGCTTTCACCTTTTCACAGCTCTGATTTCCTACCGTGCAGGAAGTCTTGCAGGCAGACTGGCAGGAAGTCTGGCATTCGCCGCATCCGCCTTTTTTCATGGACTCTTTCAAATCTCTTGTTGCTAATGTTTTGATTCTCTTCATAATAAAATCTCCTTATCCATTTCAGTTAAAAGAACCGGAAATCCGCCTGATACCGGCGAAAATTTCCCCTGCTCCCAGATTTTTATAGTATAACATACTTATTTGCTTTGTAAAAGCGTTTTTTATTGGATTGCGTCTTTTTCATGCGCTTTGCCGTCCTCCTGGTCAGGAGAATCCAAAAGCCCGTTCGCGGAAGATTCGTCCGGCTCCTTCTCCGGAAGCGTCATTAAAACCTTGACAATTCTGTTCTGGCTGATTCCCTGAACCTTCAGCGTAATTCCGGCCTCGGTGACGATGGTTTCCCCGTCCTCCGGAAGCCTGTCTAAATGTTCAATTAAAAGCCCGCCTATGGAGTCGTAATCCTCGGAAGATAACAGCGTGCCCAGCTCGTCATTGATATCGCCAAGCTTCATACTGCCCTCTACCAGATAGGTCCTCTCGGCAACCTCCTGTATCAGCTCTTCCTCGTCCTCGTCATACTCGTCGCGGATTTCCCCTACGATTTCTTCCAGTAAGTCCTCTAAGGTAATCATTCCCACAGCCGCGCCGTACTCGTTAAGGACAAAGGAGACATTGGCAAGCTTCTCCCTCATCTCCACCAGCAAATCGGCCGTCTTTTTAAATTCATAGGTATAATATGCCTGACGCATGATATCGCTGATTTTAAACTGATTCCGGTCTTCCACCAGAATGAAATCCTTGATATTGATAAGGCCTATAATGTTATCCTTATCCTCCCTGAAAACGGGAATCCGGGTATACATACATTCCTTAAACAGCGCCATGACCTCGTCATAACTGGCATCCTCACTGATTGCCGCCACATCAATTCTGGGAATCATAACGTCTTTGGCGACCGCATCGCCGAAATCGAAAACATTGTAAATCATTTCCCGCTCTTCCGACTCAATGACGCCGTCCTCATGGCTGACCTCCACATAAGTCCTCAGCTCCGTCTCCGTCATGGCAGTTCTCTTGTTGGCGTCGATATGTAACAGCCTCATCAGCCCGCTGGCCAGTTTGTCAACCAGGAAAATCACCGGCGTAAGCAGTTTCATAAGCCCGGAAATCAGCGAAGCGTAAAAAAGCGCCAGCTTTTCCGAATAGACCATCGCCATGTTCTTGGGAACAATCTCCCCGAAGATTAGTATTACCACCGTCAAAATTCCTGTCGCAATTCCCACGGAAAGATGAATGCTAAGCGCCAGCGTTGTAGCCAGCGACGAAGCCGTCAGATTCACAATATTGTTTCCAATTAAAATCGCGCTCAGCATTTTCCCGTACTTCTCAAGTACGTTAAGCGCCGCCTTTGCCCTTTTATCCCCATCGTCCGCCAGAGATTTCAGCCGGACACGGTTTACTGTGGTAAGCGCCGTCTCCGCAGAGGAAAAAAAGCCTGATAAAAGCACCAGAATCAATAACGCAAACAATTGTATGACACCGTCGGTATCCAAAATTAAAATCACTCCTTATTTTATAAATTTTAAAATTACTTATGGCAATATTACAATATCGGGTATTCTCTGTCAAGTTCAGACATATGATTGTATTACAGATTATTAAGATTTTTTTGTAAAAATAATAAGAAACAGGAGGCTTCCATGTTAAAAAAACTAAACCTCAGTTCACGGCTTACCTTCATATTAAAATGTCTGCTTATATCCTACCTGCTTACCACCGGCCTGCTCCTTCTGCTCGCCCTGATGCTTTACCGATTTGATTTATCCGAAAAGACCGTTTCCATCTGCATTATCGGAATCTACATAATTATTACCTTCTTAGCCGGTTTTCTTGCCGGAAAACGGGAAGGAAGCCGAAAATTCCTGTGGGGACTGCTTATGGGCGGACTGTATTTTACTATCCTGATTGTGATTTCCCTGATTATCAACCACGGAATGAACGAAGTGTCGGGAAACTTTTTTACCGTCCTTACCCTCTGCTGCGGAAGCGGAATGCTGGGAGGCATGTTAAGCTGAAACATTATAAAGAGCCGGCGCATCCGTTTTTCATGCACCGGCTCCCACGCACAAGCATTCCCCTTTTACACTGCCTGTCTCGCGCTCATTTCCTGTATCAGCTTCAATATATCCTGTACGCGCTCCATTTGTTCAGGGCTGAAGCATTCAAGAATGTCCACTACCCTTTCCGGGACTTTCCCATTTTCCCGGCCCCCTAATATGTAATCATTACTGACGCATAGTGCCTTTGATATTTTGGAAAGTATCTCCACCGTGAAACCTTTCTTTCCGGTTTCAATTTCATATAAAAATTTAGATGAAATATCAACCTTCTCTGCAAATGCATCACGCGTGTAATTGTTTGCTTCCCGCAATTTCCGAATCCTTTGTCCTACATTTTTGTCTGACATTCCCTCTCCTCCCAATACACAAAACCTAGTTTGTCACATGCATCGCACCACAATATGTGGCATTGAAATTATTATAACATGCATTTTCTGAAATGCATAAATATCTCCTCAATCATACATTATTTGTAACAAAACTTCTTAAACTGGCATAAATCGACATAATTTACCAATATCTTTCACTCAGACAGCGATTC
>CAJTMZ010000059.1:0-8867 GCA_910577445.1 uncultured Lachnospiraceae bacterium
TGCGAAGCAGACATTTGGCGAATGCCGCGAGGGTCACATACCCCGCAGCTTGCTGTGGGGTTGTTGATTGCGCCATGCGGTGATTTCCGCATGGCGCATTATGTATTAAAAGAATTACATCGTCTCCTTTCCGGTTGCACACTGTATGTTTCGGTTTCAGTAGAAAATATGGCATCAAATCCCCAATTTTTCAAATAATTACATCATGCTTTTTTATCAGTTATAACTTATAAAAAGCGATTTGGTCGGTTGTGTTTCGGGTATACTTGTAATATACTGTACTTGGATATATGAAAGGGGACTATTCAATTGATGATTAAAAGGGAAATGTATATGAGCCGAATCCGTCCGTTTATCGGCGGAGAACTGATTAAGGTAATGACTGGTATCAGGCGAAGCGGAAAGTCAGTCATGCTGGAACTGATAAAGGAAGAACTGATGGAAAAATCTATCTCTTTTTTGACGAGATTCAGGAAGTCAGGGATTGGGAAAAGTGTGTCAATTCCCTCCGCATCACGCTTGACTGCGATATCTATATCGCCGGTTCAAATGCAAAGCTGCTTTCCGGTGAGTTGGCAACTTATCTTGGCGGGCATTATGTGGAGTTTGATAACTTTCCGAAATATGTGGTTTCTCTGGATGAGTTTGACAGAAACAGACAAAATTCCTGCCAATATACAGATAGGTATTTTTCATAGTGTCTGCTTCCTGGCTATTTTGTAACCGGCAACACTATTTTACCACTGATATTGGCAGGAATACTTAAATGCTTCTACCAAAAATTATTTTCAGAATGTCACTTCTGTCTGGAATACAGCCAAATCCCAGAGTTTTTCAAAGTCGCCCTTATTGTCCAAATAATCGTTTTCCCGGCAGATTCCTATGGTTATTTTATTCACATTTCGTTGATATGCGTTATAGATTTCCGTAGTACCGCCCCTGGATTCCAGGCGTTTTCCATCTGCGTCCGCCATAAAGACAACATAGTCCCCGATGCTTTCGCTTTCCGGAATAATGAGCTGCGCTTCGATTTCATAGGCAGTCTTTCTGACGGCTCTGATTCCCACGCCGTCGTCGTTTGTCTGATTAATATTTTTAACAATTGTTTCGGAGTTGTCCACTTTGATTGGAATTTCAGGAAATGACCATTTTCCGGGAAGCTCCACAAGTCCATAATCGTTAGGGTCAAAAAGTTCCATCACGCCGTATGCGTAAATGTTTGTGATTTCCAGTTTGCAGGTTAATTTCTCCTGTCCGGGGGTAAGTTCTATAAAACTTGCCTCTTCGCCCGTTCTGGTAAGGCTTGTGAGAGGAAATCTGATGATACCGGCGAAGGTGTTCGCATCCGCGAAATTACCCTCTATAGTATTGGGCGATTCCGTTCCCTGAGCCGGGTCAAGAACTACCTTTCCCAGTCCGGCGGCGGAAAAGTCAAGGACGGCGGAGGAATCAATTCCAAGGCTGATGTAGTTCCAATCGGTATTTTTAGCGGCATCCACAAATTCTTCCGGGAATCCGTTCTTTGTTTCAATGCTGACGGCCAGATACATGGCCATATCGTCCGCATAGCATTCGGAGATGGTGAAAGTGACATCGCCGGAAACCTGACTGTAGCGGTTATCTTCTTTTACGGCTTCTGTCCCGTTTTCGTCTGTCTTGGAGAGGCGCTCCGCCTTTTCGCTGTAATTTCCGGGATAGCTTACCTTTTTTTCTTCTATCTGGAAAATCCTTCCGATGAGAGGAATTTTGGCGGCCAGCACCGGATTTGCGGCGCATATTCCGAAAGCCAGCACCAGAGCGGCAGCCACCGCGGCCATTACACCCGCTTTTTGAAAGCCCCCGGATTTTCTTTTATTCTGTTTCTTTATCATATCATAAGCCTCCTGTATTTTCTGGTTTATCACGTCGGACTGGGCCATATCACGGCCAAGTATGTCCATAAGCTCCTGTTCTGAATATTGTTTTCCCATGCTTTTATTCCTTTCCCAAGTTAAACGCTTTGCAACTGCGAACGGAGCTGTTCCTTTCCCCTGTGCAGTCTGCTTTTTACGGTACTTTCATTCATATGGAGAATATTGCCGATTTCTTTTGTGGTAAACTGTTCTCCGTAATACAGTTGAAAAATCAGCCGGCTGTCCGATGGGAGGGCCTTAAGCAGTTCCATAAATTCCACGCTGCTGCCGGCTGCCGCAGTGTCCTCCCTCTCCGGCATCGTATCCGTATAATAGTTCCTTTTATTGTGATTGAAAATCTGATTACAGTTGTTAATCAATATTCTTATGAGCCAGGTTTTAAATAAATCGGCTTTTTTTAAGTCTCCTATGTGTTCAAAAGCGTCCAGTATGGTGTCCTGTATTGCGTCCGCCACATCCTCCTCGTTTTGAAAAAAACCGTACGCAACTCTTTGCAGCGACTGTCTGTTTTCCTCAATCAGACTGATGAACGCGTCCGCATTGCCACGCTGTGCCTGTTTAACCAGCACCTTCATCTTGCTTCCTCCATATTTAGTTTTACCCGGGTTTTATTATAAATCAGCTTGCTGTTTCTATCTATTAGATTTGGAAAAAAGGGATTTAGATGCATCAAAATAAAATTTTTTCCGGAGGCGGTTTCTATAAGAAGAAAGCCTGTGATATGCTAAACCATGAAAGCGTTTTGCGCAAACTTTTTTGGAAAGAGGCCGGCTGCAGAATGGGTACGGACAATGAATTGATAAAAAATCTGGACAAGCTTCACACAACAGACTTGGGTGTGGTGAGAATAAAAAGAAATCTGTCTTTAGAGACGGAGGATGTAGTTTTATGGTGTAAAGAAAAAACAGAGTCGCCTGAGGCTGTCATTATAAGAAAAGGAAAAAATTGGTATGTGGACGTGGGGGACTTGGTTATAACGATAAATGCGCATAGTTACACGATTATTACGGCGCATAAAAAATAGCGGGTGGCAGCAGCCAAAGTAAAAAAGACGGCGGAATTTCTTCCGCCGCCAATTATTAACATTCAAATGTAAATTCCCACTTCCCGGAGCCCACTTCCTTGCGGCTGCCGTCCGGCAATGTAACCGTTGCCGTGGTATTTACCGGCAGCTTACAGGTATAAACCACTTTTCCGGATTCTTTTTTCCATCCGGCGTAAATTTTCCCGTAAGGACATGCCACGCTTCCTTCCGCAAATTCCAGAGGGCCGATTTCCGGTTTTAAGAGAATTTTTCCGTAGCCGGGAACAGACTCGTCTCTTGAAATACCCAGAATTACATGGTACATCCAGGACAGCACGCTTCCGAGGGAATAGTGGTTAAAGGAGTTCATGGCGTTCTGGCCGCCGAAGCCCTTTTCTTCCGTGTAGGAATCCCAATGTTCCCAGATGGTGGTGGCTCCCTGGGTTACGGGATAAAGCCAGGAGGGGAAGGCGGTCTGCAGCATCATTTTGTAAGCATCCTCCACAGCGCCCATATCCGTCAGGGCCTGATTTAAAAGGCCGGTTCCGAAAAAGCCGGTTCCCACCGTGTGGCTCAAATCCCGCGTCTTTCGCAGCAGATGCGCTTCCGCGGCTGCGGTATCCTCCATAACGCCGTATTTTAAACCGAGAACATAAGAGCATTGGGTGTCGCAGAGCTGACCTTCCATATTCCGGGTCTTTTTGGTTTCCGGCTCCACAAAGGTTCTGTTCCAGAAAGTTTTCACTTCCCCGGCAAGCGCGGAAAATTCCTCCGCATCCTTATCCAGCCCAAGTATAGCTGCGATTTTTGCCATCAAATCCGCTTCCCTGTAATAAAAAGCGTTCCACAAAAGCTGCAAATCCGTCTCCTCAGGAGCAAGCCAGTCTCCTAAGGGGCCCACCTTTGCAAAGTCGCCTTTTCCGGGAAGTCCTTTGTCTTTCATGTAATCCATGTATTTCTTCATGCCGGGATAAAACCGCTCAAGAGTACGGATATCGCCGTACTGCCCGTAAAGTTCCCATGCCATAAAGATGGAGGCGCACTCGTAGGTGATACCGCCAAATCCGCCGCCCACCGGCGCAATCTCCGGAAATTGGCCCTCCGGTGTCTGCAAATCGGCCATAGCCTGCAGGTTTCTCTCATAAAACTGCTTTAAATTGCTGTTATTTAAGGCAGTATGGCAGAACACGTGGGTGTCGCCCGCCCAGCCCATGCGCTCGTTTCGCTGAGGGCAGTCTGTGGGAATATTGATAAAATTGCACTTCTGGGACCAGGATACATTTTGGACAAAACGGTTCAAAAGTCCGTTGCTGCTGGTAAAGCTGCCGTCAAAGTCCCTGATGGAAGAGTACTGGAGGCTTTTCACTTCCTCTAAGGCGGGCGGATTGGAAACGCCGCTGATTTCGATATAGCGGTAGCCGTGGAAGGTGAATTTCGGCTGATAAACCTCTCCGTCTTTTCCGCTGCAGATATAAACGTCGGTACTGGTAGCGTCCCGGTAATTTTCCAGCATCATGGTTCCGATTTTTCCTTCATATTCGGGCATATCCGGGTAAAGCACCTCGGCATAACGGATGACAACCTTTGTTCCTTCCTTTTCATGGAAAGTAATCTTCGGAACGCCGGCCATTTCCTGCTCCAAATCATAAATGTAAACGCCCGGTTCCTGTTCCTTTACGGAACAGGCGCAGCGCTCGTCCACAATATAAACGGGGGCGTCGTATTCTCCGACAAGCTTTGGGGCGCTCTGGTTGACGGCAGGCCAGGAACGGCCGAAGCCGGGGGGCATGGTGCGGTACTTTTCAATGGGTACGGGAGTCACCGTTACAGGGGCTTCCCATTTGCTGTCATCGTAATCCCCTTTCGAGTAATCTTCATAAACCGCCGCTTTCCTCGCGTCAAAATGCTCTCCGGCAAAGAAGCCGGCATAGGTATAAGGCCCGCCGCCAAAATATTTCCAGTCGCCGGTGCCGCTTACCCGCTCCTGTATGCTGCCGTCCTCGTAGGTGAGGACGATTCTGGCAAGCAGAGCTTCCTTGTCTCCAAAATAATTAAAGTTTTTTACGGTAAAAGTCTGGGCCTCGCTCCACCAACCGGAGGCTAACGTTACGCCCACGCCGTTTTTGCCGGCGGAAAGGAGAGGGGTGATATCGTAAGTCTGATAATTAAGCCGCCTGTCATACTGGGTAATCCCGGGAGAAAGGAGCCTTTCCGTAACGGGCTTTCCGTTTACCATACATTCATAAATTCCGCGGGCGGTTATGTACAGACGGGCTTTTTTCAGAGCTTTTTTCTCATCGACAGTGAGGATTGTCCGAAGCATGGGAATAGATGTGGAAGAGGGGTCCGCGGTGACCTGACCGTTTTCCATCACAAACACGCCGTCTGTGGCAGCGACCTTTCCGTCAAAAATACTTTTCTCCCCATAGAGATTTCCCTCTGGCGTTTCAAGGATAAAGGTGTTGGAGGGATGGCGCATATTTTTCACCTTCAGATATTTGAACTGCGCCTTGCAGCCTTCTCCGGCAAAAAAGCCGATTTCGTTTAAGCGGGGATAGGTGAGCACGTCGTTGAAGCCCCTTGGATTTAAGGTGCGCCCGGCAAGGCGTACACCGCCCATGGGAAGCGGCGCAAGAACCGCGTCCACCAACACATCGTCCACATAGGTAAAGGAATTGTTGCCGTCTATTTCAATGCGGAGCCTGTGAAAGGCGTTTCTGTTTTCGGCAGTAATTACAGGGGTTTTTACTTCCCCTTCAAAGTTTACCAAATCCGCGGAGGCAAAGAGAACGTCCTTTTTATCTTCAGGCGCATAACCTACCCGGTAGATATCCAGTTTTGGGCTGTCTCCTGACAGATTGATTTCATAACGGATATAATTTTCCCCCTCCATTCCAAGCTCGTTTTTGGTATGGTCAAGAAGACGGAAGTCGTTCGCACCAAAGACAACGCCTGCCCGCCCCTTTCCGGCAGGAATGGCAAGCTCCGTTTCCAGAATAAACACGCCTCTGTTTTCCGCGCATACCGTGTAGCGGGGCGCGCCAATCCACTGAGCCGTCCCGAAAGATGCGCCGGTCTCGTCCATCAGGCCGGTCTCAAAGAAAGAGGAAGCGCTGTCGCTGTTTCCGTAATTATCCCACACGGTTACATTTACCTGATAGGAAGTGCAGGGCGTAAGCGAGGGCCCGCCGTAGGCAATGCCTGTGGATACGCCGGTGTCAAGTTTTCCCGAATCCCAGACAGAGTTGTCCGGGGTGTCAGTGCCGCCGGCATCCAGATTAAGAACCTGTATCTGACAGGCGCTCTGTAAAACGTTTTGCTGTGTGGAGGTAAGCAGCCAGGAAAAACGGGGGACCGCTTCGTCAAGCCCTAATGGCTGCTCCTGGTATTCCACGAACAGTTTGCTGATTTTTAAGCTCATGTTTTGCTCCTTTCTGCTGTATTGTCATATTTGTCATCCATTTGACCGGAAATATTTGACCTTCATTTGACAAAGATGAATTTAAATGTCAATTTGATTAGGAAAAGAAGCGGTTTTGTACCACTTGGCTATCTGATAGTCCTGAGAGGGTTACTTGCTTCTTTTTTTATGTCAACTAAATCATAAAGATATATTCTTTCTCCCAGAGTATAGTTAACCACCAGCAAAACGTTCCAAATATGCTTCTACATCGTTCCAGTCGATATTTTGCTTATTTGTAAATACTATATCAGGAATCAGAACTATTTTATTTTCGTTTTTATCATGTATAATTTGGGGTCTTTCCATATGGCATGCCATCCTCTTTTGTTTGATACGAATACTGATGATTATTATACCATATAATATCATTCCGCCAATAGAAAAACAAAAAACAGATAAATAGATTTTGGGAATTTTTCTATAAAGCAACCACAATCTCAACCCCCGCCTTAAGCGGATAAGCCCTCTCCTTCACCCACAGCGTCCCGCCCGGAATCTCGGACAGTACCCGAACCTCCGCTTCGTTTACGGACACATTCACGCATCCGCCGGGAACGGGCACCTTTCCGGAAAAGGATTTCATATCCCCGAGTACGGGGCGCACGTCAAAGGAGCTGTAAGAGAGGCCCGTATTTTTTACCCCCATGCGGTAACAGCCGAGAAGATAAATGGGGCTTGCGCTCCACGCGTGGCAGAGAGATTTTTCATAGGGGTTTCCGTACATGGCATAATGCTCCGCGCCGGTTTTTTCCGGGTCGTATTCCTCGTATAAAGTGGTGGCTCCCAGGGCCAGCATACTTCCGTAATAATTGCGGATGGATTCCTCCAAAAGCTTCGTGTTTCCTGCCATGCAGTGAACCTGATTTTCATAAAATTTAAAATAAGGAGTGGTGATTTGCGCAACCTCGTCGTTTAAAATCACCCGCTGGTAAATGTCCTTTTTCTGTTCTTCGCTGCAATCCAGAAAGAGACAGGCAAGAATATTGCTGTGCCTTGTGACATTGCGTTTTCCCGACTCATAGCTGTCGATAAAGACCTTTTTTTCCGTATCATAAAAATAGCGGAATATCGCTTCCCGGAGAAGATTTGCCCTCTGGCGGCACCCTCTGTCGTCTTTCCCGGTAATCCGGCAGATATCGCTGTAGTTTTCCAGCGCCCTGGCATATAAAATCTGCTCCCCGCATAAAGCGCCCGTTTTGTCCATATCCGCCCAGTCGATAAAAATCCAGTCGCCGGGCTTTCCGCGCATGAAACCGTCCTCGTCCGTCCTCCCGAGGCAGAAGGACATTACCTCGTCAAGCTGGGGAAAAATCTGGTTAAGGAAATCCTCGTCCCCGTAGGTGTAATAGTAATCATACAGGCTGATAATCCAGAAAAAGGTGTAGTCCATAATGGTGTTGATATGCATCTTAAAGGGACTCTTTCCCCCAAGGGCAATCAGGGTCCGTTTTTCCAGCTCCCTGTCAAAAAACAGATAACGGTTGACAAAAAGGCTCTGGTAAGCATCCGCCGACCACACCCAGCGGTCACGCTTGATACCGTCCAGCAGAAATTCCCGGCTGTTTAAGTGGAAGGTGTAAGCCGCCACGTCCCAGACCCTGTTGATGATTTCCTCGTCACAGTGAAATTCTCCCCTGTATGTGAGCGGAAGGTATTCGTATTCGGCAGAAACCTCCGCCCCTTTATCGCTGACGAAAATGAAACGGAAAGCATAAGGCTCGTAGGAAAGAGCGCCGCCGCTCACTTCCTTTCCGTCTGTCTGAAAAGTTTTCCGGGGGGCATCTTCAAAGCGAATCACGCACCACTTAGCATCAAGGGCTTCCTCCCGGGATTCCCCGAAACGGACGCTTACTTTCTCACCGGTAAGCCCGGAAAATTTGGTTCTGGCAAAGGTTTCCTTTCCAAAATCAAAAAGCACGCCCTCTGGCAGAACTTCCTTTTTCACATAATCAATTTTTTCGTAGGAAAAGGGGAAAACCTCGGGGGTTTTATCCGGGTCCTGAAAACAGTCGTAGCATCCCACAGCCGCCCAGTTTCCGCTTAAATCGTCAGCCTCCCAGCTTGCGTCGCTTTCCACCGCGCCGTCCACAAAAAGGCAGGGGAAAGTGTTTTTCCCGGCAACCCTTATGGAAATGGTAACAGTTCCGGGTTCCAGAGTGATTTCAGACTGTCCGCCGTACTTTTTCTGCTCCCAGGGCATATCGCCGCCTATGGTTACGGAAAAGTTTCCGCAGGCTCTTATTCGTATCACGCCGCCGTCTGTGGTCACCTTTTTGCGGAAATGAACTACCGGCTCCGGCGCGTAAAGCTTCCATACCACCGGCTCGGGATAGCCGTATTGCTGTCTGCGGTTGTGCAGCAGAAGATTGTGGTACACCTCAAATTCTCCGAATTTCCAAATCCATTTGCTCATAATGTTTTGCTCCTTATTTTCCCCGGCGGGCCGCGCCGGCAAGGCAGCCGGGGA
>CAJTMZ010000059.1:8889-25849 GCA_910577445.1 uncultured Lachnospiraceae bacterium
TATTTAATGAGGCTCCGGGAATAGAAATTCCCAGAGCCCCGGAAAAATTAATATTATCCTTTCACGCCTCCCACAACAATACCTTTCACAAAGTATTTCTGGAAGAAGGGATAAATGCACAGAACAGGCAGTACGCCAATCACTGCAATTGCCATTCGGATGCTGACGCTGGGGAGCTTTGACACGTCCACGCCGGATGTGACGGAACTCTGACCGCTGGTCAGGTACTGAATATTGGTGATAATCGTATTGAGAATCGCCTGAATGCTGTACAGATTTTCATCCGTGATATAATACATGCTGTTCATCCAGTCGTTCCAGTAGCCAAGGCCCACCATGAGGGAGATAGTAGCCATCATGGGCTTGGATAAAGGAAGCACAACCTCCCATAAAATCCGGTATTCTCCCGCGCCGTCGATTCTGGCCGCCTCAAGGAGGGCGTCGGGTATATTTGCGGTAAAGAAGGAACGCATCATTATAATATAAAATGCATTCAGCAAAAGGCCAGGTAGAATCAGCGCAAGCAGCGTGTTTTTAATATGGAAGGTCTGCGTCCACATCATGTAGGTAGGGACCAGGCCGCCGTTAAACAGCATGGTGAAGAATACGAAAAAAGAAAACGCATAACGGCAGGGAAGCTCTTTTCTGGAAAGCGGATAGGCAAACAGTGTGGTCATCAGCACACTGCAGACGGTGCCCACTGCCGTAACCAGAATGGTAATTCCATAGCCTTTTGTGATTTTCATGCTGCTTTTAAACAGATAGGTGTATGCGTCCAACGTAAAATCCTTTGGAAAAAAGTTGTAGCCAAATTCCGCCAGTGCCGATTCGCTTGAAAGAGAAGACGATATCAAAAGAAGAAACGGCGCGATTACCGAAATGGTCAGCAGAATAAAAATAATATTTAAAACGATTTGTCCTGTTTTATTTTTGGAAACCATGATTTTCTCCTTTCTTAGAATAGGGCGTTGTCTTCGTCAATCTTACGGACAATGAAATTGGCGGTCAGAACCAGAATAAAGCCAAGGACAGACTGCAGAAAGCCTGCCGCCGAGGAACGGCCGATATCGTTAAGCTGGGTCAGCCCTTTGTAAACAAACACGTCGATGGTGTCAGTCACAGAGGAAATCAGCCCGGAGCGCATAGGCACCTGATAAAAGAGACCGAAGTCGGTGTAGAACATGCGGCCAAGATTTAATAGCACCATAGTGATGATAGTTCCCCGAAGCCCCGGAAGCGTTACATGCCATACCTGTTTCCATTTATTTGCCCCGTCAACGGTGGCGGCCTCGTACAGAGAGGAGTCAATACCGATTACCGTTGCGTAATACAGGATACTGGAGTAGCCGAAGCCTTTCCAGAGATTGACAATCACAAGAATGAGAGGCCAGTACTTTGAGGTGGTGTACCAACTGACCGGCTGCCCTCCCATGGAGACAATAAGTTTATTAAGGAAGCCGTTTTCCTGGCTTAAAAATCCGAATACAATGTAGGACACAACTACCATGGAAATCAGATAGGGAATCAGAATTACCGTCTGGTAAACCTTTTTGTTCATGGTTCCCCGCAGATTGTTCAGCATGATTGCAATCGTTACGGCAAAGAGATTGCCAAGCAGGATAAACACAATATTGTAGCCTACGGTGTTGCGGATGATATTCAGTGCGTCCTGGGTCTTAAAAAGATATGTAAAATTGCTGAAGCCGGTCCAGGGGCTTCCCCAGATGCCCTTGCTGTAGTCGTATCGTTTAAAGGCAATCGCCAGTCCCGCCATGGGAATATAGTTATTGATAATCAGGTAAATGAAACCGGGCAGCATCATGGAAAACAGAGCCAACGTCATTTTCGTGCGCGCGCGTTTTTTTCCGGGCCTTCTGACTGCCGGTGTTACAGCCGTTTTTGCCATAGAATCCTCCTTTTTAAAAATCCGCTGCCAGAGTTTTATGTTTTCCGGCAGCGGACTGGTATCCAGCGATAGATTTACTGTGCCAGATAAGCGTTAAGCTGTTCCTGTTTTGCTTTGATGATGTCCTGCAGACCGGCCGCCTCAAACTCCGCGTTTGCCTGGGCAATTGTGCTTTCAATGTCAACGCTTCCCGACATCAGGGCTTTGTAATATTTGTCCATGATGTTGCAGCAGGCGGTATACTGGTCGGTAACCTCCGTGGTGTCAAAGGCAAAACCAAAAGCCTTTGTCTTTAAACTTTCCTCGTTAAACTTAAGAAGGTCGTCAAAGAAAGTGGGACCGTTTACGTCAAGAGGAAGGGTTTTTCCCGAGTACGGGGTAATCCAGTAGCCTTCCGCCATACCGTAACCGCAGTCGGCGGCCGTCTTTCCTTCAGGGAAAGAAATGGTTCCGTCGTCGTTCTTTGTGTAATGGGTGCCTTCGATTCCGTCCGTTAAAAGGGTTTCGACTTCGGCGTCAGTATAAAGAATTTCCATGGCTTTCCAGGCGGCGTCCTTATCCTTGGAATTTTGGTTGATTCCGTAGCACAAAGCCTGATAGGAGTTTGACTGCGCCCAGTTGGTAACGACAACCGTACGAATCATACCGGCAACGTTGTTTACGGAGTAGTTGTCAAAGCATGCGATAGCCTGGTCGTTTCCAATCAGGGTCTGGAAAGGCTGGGTGTTGCTTAAAATATCCTGCATAATCAGTCCGTCTGTATACCAGGAACGCGTCCAAGTGCAGAACTCTCTGAAATCCTCAGTGTCAAACAAATTCTGAACCTCTGTCACCTGTCCCTGCTTAGGAAGAACGCCGATAAATTTCTCGTCTCCAAGACCGTCCCAGGTCCATGTGCTGGTAATACTGTCAGAGCCCTGAGGAACCAGAGCATAGCGGTCGGGATAAGCTTCGTGGGCGGCGCGAAGGAATGCGTCAATGTCCTCCATGGTGAGGGTCTGTCCGTTTTCAATGTTAAATTCGGCTGCGATATCCGCGTCAATGTTCAGCCCGATAATGTTGCCGAAGTTCCTGAGATTGGGAACCGCGTAAATTTTTCCGTCAATGGTTGTTCCCTTCATTTCGTCTGCGGACCAAACCGCTTTAAATTCCTCGGAAGCGTTTGCGTAGTAATCGGTCAGGTCGGTCATCTGCCCGTTTTTGACGTAAGTGGAAAGAGGCGTCATAAACGCGGCAATGATATCGGCCTCATCGCCGGTGAACAGAAGATTTGACTGCTGGAGCCAGTTACCGGTGGAAATAAATTCAAGGTCTAAGTGAAGCTGATATTTTTCTTCCGTGATTTTGTTGATGGCTTCCTCTACCATGTCCTTGTCGGGAAGGTCATACACGGTGGGAATTGTCACGTTGACGGATTTGATGTCTCCGCTGGCGGCAGAGCCGTCGCTTTGTCCTGATGAGGAAGAGGAGCCGTCGTTGCTGCCTCCGCCGCATGCCGCAAGGGAAGTTGCCATAACCGCCATTCCAAGCAGTACTGCAAGTTTTTAAATCTCTTTTTCATGTCTTATCCTCCTGTTCCGGTACCGCAGACGCGCTTTCGGCACAGGGTTTACGCGCAACGGCTTTTGGCCGGCCGCATATCCCCAAACCGTTCTGTGCACTGTCTGCCCGTCTGCTGATTTTGGTGTTTGTGATAAGACATATTCTACGCTGTTTTGACGGTTTAATCTGTAGTTTTTATGATTTGATTTGTTCCTTTTGTGATATGTAAGTTTATGAAATTTTAAGAATTGTTGCTTTTGTGATATCCATTGTTCTTTTTGTAACAATTAAGTCCTGTTTATTTCTGATATTCTTTTCTGTACTCCTGCGGAGTCTGATTCGTCATTTTTTTAAACATTTTGGAGAAATGGGAGAAATTATCATAGCCGATTTTGGACGCAATGATGCCAATGGAAAGCCTGGAATGGGCCAGAAGGGTTTTGGCTTCATTCATCTTTTCGGAGAGCACAAAGTCCTTAAAGGTCGCCCCTGTCTGCTGGCGGAACAACCTGGAAAAGTATTCCTCGTTTAAGTGGACATATTCCGCGACCTCTGTACGGGATATGTTTTTATTCAGATTTTTTTTCACAAAGCGGATTGCCAAATCAATGGAATTGTCGTCCGCAGTTTCTTTTTCAGTTTGCGTATCTTCCAGCAGGATGCCCCTTTTTTTCTCCGTGTTGTGTAAAAGGCGTCCCGTGAGCTTTCGGTAAGCGTCGTAAAAGTTTTTGTCCGGGGAAGAGGCGGCCATATCATCCGGATAAAGCGCGATGGAAAAATCCATATTTTCATCAATAAAGGTATAAAAGGTTTTCAGATAATTGTTCCAGATATCTTCATTAATTTTTCTGTTTTCAACCACCAGAAAAATCCAGTATTTATCCTCCGGCTGACAGACGATACCGGCCTTTCCCTTCTGCTCAAAGAACAATTCTTCAAGCACGTTGCCAAACACAAGGCTTACCAGCTTTTCGCTCCATATATTGGTGATTTTTTTCCATTTTACAATGTGGATAAGCGTAAGGCGGATAGAACAATTTTCATATTCGGAGCGGAAAATTTCATGGAAATGTCTGTATATCTGGTTGGCGTCCTCGCTTTTCCCCAGCGAAGCTTTGGCAATCATAGTTTCCAGGATATGGTTGCTCTGTTCCATAACGGCTTTCTGGCTGTCCATAATCTGAAGGATTCTTCGGTTGTTTCGGATTTTATCCCACACCTTTAAAAGTACTTTTTCCACTTCCTCGTATCTGACGGGCTGAAGAATATAGTCAAATCCGCCCATTTTAATGGCTTCACGGGCATAGGCAAATTCCGCATGGGAGGTCAGGAAAATGCATTCAAGTCCGGGGAATTTGTCTTTGGCCCAGCCGCACAGGGACAGGCCGTCCTCCTCGGGCATTTCTATATCGCTGATAAGCACATCAACCACGAAGTTCATTAATACCAGCTTTGCCTCTTTGGCGCTGCAGGCCGTATAAACCTGCCCCACCGGGAGATTGTCCCAGTGGATACCGTTTTTGAGGCTGTCTACGATTGCTTTCTGGTCGTCTACCAATAATACATTCATTTACTGTACCCTTTCCGGTATTACCAATTCACTTAATGCGCCGCCGCAGTTATTGAAGCTGTATTCCGCTCTTTCACCGTATAATATCCGGCACCGGCGCTTGATATTGTTTATGCCCACGCTTTTTGTGCCGGTGGACACGTCTCCGTTGATTTCCAGCAGAATATCTTCCGGATATCCCTGACCGTTATCCTGCACCACCAAATCCAGAAAATTTCCCTCCTCCGTATAAAGACAGCTTGCGCCAATCTGGATTTCCAGCGTCACGTTGCAGTCCCCGAGACGGGCATATTTCACGCTGTTTTCCACAAAGGTCTGGACGGCCAGGACAGGCACCATCCATTCTTCGGCTTCCTCGTCTTTGGAGATTTCGCAGCTTACGGGTCTCCCGGTGACATGCTTTTGCATGTTAACATAATTTTCCACAAAATTAAGCTCCATTTTTAAAGGGACAAGTTCCTGTTCCGCCTGAAGAAGATAACGTAAATGTACGGAAAGATTCAGTATCAGCTCCTGCATCTTATCCGTATGCCCTTCCATGGCAAGGGCGTTTAAGGTTTTCAGACCGTTTAAATAAAAATGAGGCTTAAGCTGAAGCTGGAGATACTGCATCTGCGCTTTTTGCTTTTCAATAATTTCTTCATATACTAAAAGCTTCTGCTTTTTCAGCTCGTGAACCATTTCTCCCAGGGTGTCGTTTACCTCCTGCATTTCGAAAAAACGGCATGCCAGAGAAGGGATTTCCGAATTGGAGCCGTTTCGTATGAAATTCATGGTGTCTGTCAACTGGCGCAGAGGACGAACCAGCTCGTTGCGTATAAACAGACGCATGAAAACGACTGCCAGAACGGAAATGCCGGTGAGGGCCAGTAGCAGAAGCTGCTGGACATTCAGCAGGGTCCAGATATTTAAGGGATAGACGGCGCATATCCAGATATCAGCGTTCGGAATCCGGCTGCCATAAATCTGATAGCGGGCAATCCGTTTGGAAAAGCTGTCGACATGCTTTTCCGCTTCACGGGTAAGGTCCAGCTTAAGGGCAAGTTCTTTATTCTGCAAAATGCCCTCCGGGCTTAATACCACAATCTCCGGATTTTTTCCGGAAGATTCCGAAACGGCGGTTTTGGCGTCAGGAAGAATATAAACTCCGTATAAGCAGGCGTTTTCCCGGCGAAAACAGATAACCAGATAGATTTTATCTTTAATGGAAACGGCTTTCCAATTCCTTCCGGTATCGTCTTTAGTCTGCGTCTCAAGAAATTCCCGAAGGTTTCTGGCATGAACCGCGTCAATTTTATTTCCGTCCACATGGTACCAGACTTTCTGGTAACCGTGGTAGAAAATATAAAATCCATTAAAGTTTTCATCAATCATCATACGGCTTTTTAAAGTCTCCCGCAGTTCATAAGCGTGGCTGTATTCCACGAGAGACTCCTGCATTTTCTGCAGGGCGCGGAAATCCTTGTCATTGATGAAGATTTCGGAAAGCTGCCTGTCAATGTTGTCCATGGAATTTTGTGTCTTTTCGGTATAGGAGACGATGGCGTCCTGATTTGTCTTTGCGTTTTCCATCTGGTATTTGCGAATCAGATACCAGTCCATCAGGAGCATCAGTACCAGAAAAGAGCTGTAGCCGACCATGACGATGAGCATAACGGTACGGTTCAAATACAGATAATGGTGTTTTTCTTTTTTCATGGCGCTCATCCATCCGCTTTCTTTAGAGTGATTTCACTTTAGCATAGAAAAGAGAAGATGTTCAATAGCTTTTATGACCAGGATTAACAGTTTTATGACTTTACACCCAAATAAGCAATGTAAAGTTTATTTTATACTTTTTTTATACTCAAACTATTTTCGTCTTAAAATACATATGGTAACATGTTAAAAGACGACTTTTCGGGGGAAAGCAGACGCCGCCCTTAAGGCGCATAAAATGCGGCTATCCGCAAGGCGGCAGGGAGGAATCATAAATGGGTTCGTTTGTAGAATTTAAGAATGTCGGTAAGACATATCATATGGGGGAAGTGGATATTGAAGCTCTCCGGGATGTGAACTTTATAATTGAAAAAGGAGAGTTTTGCGTTGTGGTGGGAGCCTCCGGTGCCGGCAAAACCACGATTTTAAATATTTTGGGCGGGATGGACGGTTTATCGACGGGACAGGTGCTTTTGGACGGAGAGGAAATCTCCTCTTATAATAAGAAGAAACTGACCGCCTACCGGCGTTATGACATCGGCTTTGTGTTTCAGTTTTACAATCTGGTGCAGAACCTGACGGCGCTTGAAAATGTGGAGCTGGCGGCCCAGATTTGCAAAGACCCCCTCAACGCCATGTCGGTTCTGGAGATGGTGGGGTTAAAGGAGCGGGCGGGAAATTTCCCTGCGCAGTTATCGGGCGGGGAGCAGCAGAGAGTGGCCATTGCAAGAGCCCTCGCGAAGAATCCGAAGCTGCTTTTGTGCGACGAGCCTACGGGAGCGCTGGATTACAACACGGGCAAGGCGGTTTTGAAATTGCTGCAGGACGCCTGCCGGAAAAACGGAATGACGGTGGTGGTGATTACCCACAATCAGGCGCTTACGGCTATGGCGGACAGAATTATTACGGTCAAGAGCGGGACGGTGCGGAAGATGGAGCTGAATGAACATATTGTGCCGGTGGAGGAAATTGAATGGTAGAACGAAAAGTGTCTGCAAAGCAGACCCTTTTCGTTCTTAGAAGAACGTCTGCGAAGCAGACCTTCTTCTTTAAGGATGGTAAGCGGCGTGTCCGGAAAAGAGCGTTGTAAGGCGGCGTGACGGGAGAGACAGTAAAAGCGGCAGGGAGCGAATGAATGAACAGCGGGATGATTAAGACTACAATCAGGGAAATCAGGGGAAGCCTTGGACGGTATATGGCGATTCTGGCAATTGTGACGCTGGGGGTGGCGCTGTTTTCCGGTTTAAAGGCCACGACTCCGGCGATGATTGAAACACAGAACACTTATCTGTCGGAACAGAACTTTTTTGATTTCAGACTCCTTTCCACAGTGGGATTTTCGGAGGAAAGCGTGGAGCAGTTGGCGGAAATGGACGAAATCGCCGACGTGGAAGGGGCGGTTTCCGTGGACGCCGTATGCGCGGCGGGAGAGACAAATAATATCTACAAATTCCACACGGTTCCCGGGGAAATTAATCAGGTGGTGCTGGTGGCGGGCAGGATGCCGGAGCGGGCCGACGAGTGTCTTCTGGACGATGTCATGTACGGGGAAGATGCAATCGGCATGCAGATTACGGTGACGGATGACAACAGCGAGGATACGCTGGAAATGTTTGCGGGCCGGACTTTCACGGCGGTGGGCATTGCGCGTTCTCCTTATTATATTAATTTCGAGCGGGGAACGACTTCTATCGGGGACGGAAGAATTGCGGCCTTTCTCTATGTGCCAGGGGAGGCTTTTGACTGCGACTATCTGACCGAGATTTACGTGACGGCAAAGGAGAAGTATGACATTTACTCCGACGAGTACGAGGATTATATAGACGCGATTATCGACAGGGTAGAGGAAAAGACGAATCTTCTGGCGAAGGGGCGGTATGAAGAGCTGCTTGTCACGGCTCAGGAAAAAATCGACGACGCCCAGACGGAGCTGGACGACAAGAAAGCGGAAGCCGAAACGGAGCTTGCCGACGCGTGGCAGAAAATTCTGGACGGCGAGCAGGAGCTTATTGACGGGCAGCAGGAGCTTACCGACGGAGAAAAGGAGCTTGCGGACGGCAGAAAAGAAATAGCGGACAGCGAACAGGAACTCATCGACGGCGAGCAGGAAATTATCGACGGCGAACAGGAAATAGCGGAAAAGGAACAGGAAATTAAGGATGCGGACGAGGAGCTGAAATACCATGAGTGGGAGATTTTTGCCAATGAGCTGGAGCTTGCAAAAGGATGGGATGAGTTAAGCGAGGCGAAAGAGGAATTAAAGGCCAAAGAAGAGGAACTGGTGGAGCAGGAAGCGCCGCTGCTTGCACAGGAGTCGGAACTTCTGGAAAAGGAAGAGGAGCTGTCGGCTCAGGCGAGGGAACTTGAGAGTAAGGAAGCGGAGCTTGGCAGTGCGGCGGGGGAACTGGAAGCGCAGAAAATTGATTTAAATAATACGATAGGATATTTGAAACAGAATGAACCGACAGACAAGACGTCTCCCGAATATGCGGAATGGGCTTATAAATTAGCGGCATGTGAAGAAGGTCTGAAGCAGATTGCCCAGGGGGAAGCCCAGATTGCCGCTTACCAATCCCAGCTTGAGTCCGGCAAATCCCAGCTCGAAGACGGCCTTCGGCAGATTCGCACAGGCCTTGCGGAAATCCAGTCCTACAAGGGGCAGTTTCAGGAGGGCAAAGACCAGATTGCGGATGCCTGCGCGATAATTCAGCACAACGAAAAGGTTCTGATGGAAGCGGAAGCGGAGTTGCAGTCTGCAAAGACGGAAGTTACCAATGCCAGAGCCGAGCTGGAGGACGGAAAAGTCAAACTTGAGGAGGCCAGGGTGGAGCTGGAGGAGGGAAAAGCCGAGCTTGTCGACGGCAGAGAGAAGCTGGCCCAGGCCAGGAAGGATATCGTCAAAGCCCAGGCGGATTTGGAGGAAGGCCGCGCGGAACTGGAGGACGGAAAAACGGAGCTTGCAGACGCCAAAACAGAGTACGGCGACGCAAAGGCCGAGTTTGAAACGGAAGTGGCGGACGCCCAGCAGAAGATTGACGACGCCAGAGCCGAGCTTGCGGACCTTGAGGAACCGGACAGCTATGCGCTTACCAGAAATACCAATGTGGGTTATGTCTGCTATGAAAGCGATTCCAATATCGTGGCGGCAATCGCCAATGTATTTCCGGTATTCTTCTTTCTGGTGGCGGCGCTGGTCTGCATGACTACCATGAACAGGATGGTGGAGGAACAAAGGACGCAGATTGGCGTGCTGAAAGCGCTTGGCTACGGAAACGGCGCCATCATGGGGAAATTCCTGTTTTACGCCGGTTCGGCGGCTGCGGCCGGCGCCCTTTTTGGCTGTATCATCGGCACATGGCTTTTCCCGAAAGTCATATGGATGGGTTACGGAATTATGTACAGCATGGGAGAAATCGAGTACTATTTTGACTTCCCGCTGTCGGCAGTGTCCGTGGCGGTTTCCCTTTTGTGTTCCATGGGAGCGGCCTGGTTTTCCTGCCGGCACGAGCTGATAAGCGTGCCTGCGAACCTGATTCGTCCCAAAGCGCCGAAAAGCGGAAAACGGATTTTCCTTGAGCGGGTGACGTTTATCTGGAGCAGGATGAAGTTTCTGCATAAGGTTTCGGTGAGAAACATTATCAGATACAAAAAGAGATTTTTTATGATGATACTGGGAATCAGCGGCTGTACGGCTCTGTTGGTTACGGGCTTTGGCGTGAAGGATTCCATAATGAATATTGCGGAGCTGCAGTATGACGAGATTCAAATATATGACATTGATGTCACTTTTTCGGACGCGGTGACGGGAGATGACATTGACAGGCTGGCCGAAGAGACGGACGGTATGCTGGAGAAAATTGCCTGCAGGTACGAAAAGAACCTGGATTTGGATTTTGGCGGCCGGACAAAGTCAATATATCTGGAAGTACCGGAGGACGTGGAGGAAATCGCCGCCTTTTTAAATCTGCACACGGAAGAGGGGGAAGAAATTTCCTACCCCAAAAAGGGAGAGGCGGTTCTTACTGCCAAGATTGCGGAGAGCATGGGAATCAGGGCAGGAGACGAAGTGACTTTGCGGGACGGCGACAGGAAGAGCCTGACGGTAAAGGTGACTGCTTTGTGCGAAAACTTTGTCGATAATTTTATTTATATTAACAGGGAAACCTATGAAGAGCAGACTGGAGCCGTCCCGGAATATAAAAACGCCTTTGTGGTGGTGCGGGAGGAAAAAGATATCCATGAGACCGCCGCGGCTCTTTCCGACAGGAAAAACGTGCTTGCCGTTTCCGTCATTGAGGATATGCGGGAGAGAATCGGCACGATGATGGAAAGCATGGACTACATTGTTATCCTGATTATTGTCTGCGCGGGAAGCCTTGCCTTTATCGTGCTTTACAATCTGACAAATATCAACATCACGGAGCGGATTCGGGAGATTGCCACAATCAAAGTCCTTGGCTTTTACGCCAGGGAGACGGCTGATTACGTTTTCAGGGAAAATCTCGTGCTTACCGCCCTGGGAGCCGTGCTGGGACTTGGCCTTGGAAAATGGCTGCACTGGTTTGTGATGTACAACATCAATATCGATATGGTTTCCTTTAAAACCGTGATTATGCCGGACAGCTATCTGTGGAGTATTGTTTACACCTTTGTTTTCGCCATGCTTGTGAACGGCCTTATGTATTTCAAGCTGGAAAAAATCAATATGGCCGAGTCGCTCAAATCAATTGAATGACGGAAAATTAGCCTTTCAAAAAGGTTGTAGATACACGCCGGATTATGTATAATAATAAGTACTATAAAATTATACCGAAAGCATAGAAAAAGGAGGACGGGAAAAGTGAAAAGAGTTGGTTTACTGACAAGCGGCGGCGACTGTCAGGCATTAAATGCCGCCATGCGAGGCGTTGTAAAGTGTCTCGTAAACAGCAATGAAAAAGTTGAAATTTATGGTTTTCTCGACGGCTATAAGGGCCTTATTTACGGGAATTTCCGTATGCTGGGAGGACATGATTTCTCCGGTATACTCACAAAGGGAGGAACCATCCTGGGCAGTTCCCGCACTCCCTTTAAGACCATTCAGGACCCCGATGAAAACGGGCTGGACAAGGTTGACGCCATGCTGCAGAACTATTACAAGCTGCGTCTGGACTGTCTGGTGGTTTTAGGCGGCAACGGAACCCACAAGACGGCCAATCTTTTAAGACAGAACGGCCTGAATGTCATCACGCTTCCCAAGACCATTGACAATGATTTGTGGGGAACGGACATGACCTTTGGTTTCCAGAGCGCGGTTAATATTGCGACCGACGCAATCGACTGCATCCATACCACTGCGGCATCCCACGGCCGGGTATTTATCGTGGAGGTTATGGGCCACAAGGTGGGATGGCTTACCTTAAATGCCGGTATGGCAGGCGGCGCGGACATCATTTTGATTCCCGAAATCCCCTACGATATCAAAAAGGTAGTGAACAAAATAGAAGAGCGCAACAAAAACGGCAGCAGGTTCACGATTCTGGCTGTGGCGGAGGGCGCAATTTCCAAGGAAGACGCCAAGCTGTCCAAGAAAGAATATAAAGAAAAGATGAAGCATTACAAATTCCCTTCGGTGTCCTACGAGCTTGCGCAGCAGATTTACGACAAGACGGGCCATGAGGTAAGGGTTACGGTTCCGGGCCATACGCAAAGAGGCGGAAGTCCCTGCCCTTACGACCGCGTATTTGCAAGCCGTCTGGGAGCGGAAGCCGGCAGTCTGATTTTAAAAGGCGAGTACGGCTTCATGGTTGGCTACAAGGACCGCGAAGTGGTGAAAGTACCTTTGGAGGATGTGGCGGGAAAACTGAAAATGGTTTCTCCTGACGCGACCATTGTAAAAGAAGCAAAAATGCTGGGAATCAGCTTCGGAGATTAATGCCGGCAGTCCGGCGCGGCAGGGCGGGACGGGTACTTACGTACCTGCCCTGCATAAGCTGCGCCGCTTTCGTAAGGCAAGGCAGAGAGAGGAAAGGGAAGATATGTCGTACACAGCCCTTTACAGAAAATTTCGTCCTGCGACCTTTGAGGATGTAAAGGGTCAGGAACATATCGTCACAACGTTAAGGAATCAGATAAAAGCGGAGCGCACAAGCCACGCGTACCTTTTTTGCGGAACCAGGGGAACCGGAAAGACCACCATTGCAAAAATTTTCGCAAAGGCGGTCAACTGCGAAAATCAAAGGGACGGGAGCCCCTGCGGCGAGTGCGCCCTTTGCAGGGCAATCTCGGCGGGCGCATCCATGAACGTCATTGAAATTGACGCGGCGTCCAACAACGGTGTGGACAGCGTCCGTGAGATTGTGGATGAAGTGGCCTATTCTCCCGCAGAGGGGAAATATAAGGTTTATATTATTGATGAAGTTCATATGCTTTCCATAGGGGCTTTCAACGCATTGCTTAAGACATTGGAGGAGCCCCCTTCTTATGTGATTTTCATACTGGCCACAACGGAGGTCCACAAGATACCGATTACCATTATGTCCAGATGCCAGCGGTATGATTTCAGGCGGATTACCATTGATACCATATCCGGAAGGATAAAGGAGCTTACGGAAAAGGAGCAGGTTTCCATAGAGGAAAAGGCGGTCAGATACATTGCAAAGACGGCGGACGGCTCCATGCGGGACGCCTTAAGCCTTTTAGACCAGTGTATTGCCTTTCATTTCGGGCAGGAACTTACCTATGATAAAGTGCTGGACGTGCTGGGAGCCGTGGACACGGAGGTGTTCAGCAGGCTGCTGCGTGTGGTTCTTAGCGGCGACGTGACGGGAGCCATTTCCCTGCTGGAAGAAATCGTGATGCAGGGCCGGGAGCTTGTGCAGTTTGTTTCGGACTTTACCTGGTATTTGAGAAACCTTCTTCTGGTAAAGACGGCGGACGGAATGGAGGATGTAATCGACATATCCACGGAAAACCTCCTCCGGTTAAAGGAGGAGGCACAGATGGCGGAAAACGACGTCATTATGCGTTACATCCGGGTATTGTCGGAACTGTCGGGGCAAATCCGGTACGCTTCCCAGAAAAGAATACTGGTGGAATTGACGTTAATCAAGCTGTGCAGACCTGCAATGGAGACGGACGCCCAGTCCCTTTTGGACCGGGTCCGGCAGTTGGAAGAGAAGATGGAAAAGGGAATCCCTGTTTTGGCGGCGTCCGACCGGGGAGCGTTTGAACCGGGAGCGGGAACTGCCGGCGGGGAAAGCGGCCTGGGCGCAAATACCCGGGGAGAGGGCGCGGTAATACCGGCCAATCTGCCCAAAGCGGTGCCGGAGGATGTGAAAGCGGCGGTGGGAAAATGGCCCGCCATTGTGGGGGAAGCCGCCATGCCCATGAAAGCCTATCTGAAAACGGCGTTTCCCAGCCTTTCCGGGGACGGCAATCTGCTTGTGGTGGTTTCGGACGGCCTGCCCTTTGATTATTTCAGGGACAGCCAGCACAGGGAAGAATTAGAGAGAATCATCGCGGGATTTACCGGAAAGGAAATGAAGGTCGAGGTGCAGTGCGCCCGTCCGGGACAAAATTCCGAAGATATATATCCTGATTTGACAAAACTGGTCAGTCAGGTTATTAATATGGAAGTGGAAGAATTAGACGAAGAAATGGAGGATTTATACTGACATGGCAAGACGTGGAGGATTTCCGGGCGGCGGTATTCCCGGCAACATGAACAATCTGATGAAGCAGGCGCAGAGAATGCAGCGCCAGATGGAGGAAAGCCAGAAGGAGCTGGAGACGAAGGAGTTTACCGCAAAGGCCGGAGGCGGCGCGGTGGAGGTGACGGTTACCGGAAAGAAGGAAGTGGCAAAAGTGAAGCTTTCACAGGAGGTAGTCGACCCCGATGATATTGAAATGCTCGAGGACCTGGTGATGGCGGCCACAAACGAGGCTCTTCGCATGGCGGACGACGCCAACAATGAAATCATGGGCAAGATGGCAGGCGGTCTCGGACTGGGAGGGGGCCTTCCTTTCTGATGGATTTGTACAGCGGACATATCAACAGGCTAATAGACGAGTTGTCCGGCTTGCCGGGCATTGGTTCCAAGTCAGCGCAAAGGCTGGCTTTTCACTTGGTAAACCTTCCGGAGGGGAAGGTGAAAAGGCTGGTGAAAGCCATTACCGACGCCAAGGAAAATGTTCGTTACTGCAGGGAATGCTTTACCTTAACCGACAGTGAAGTCTGCCCGGTGTGCGCGAATACAAAGAGGGACCACGGCACAATCATGGTGGTGGAAAATACGAGAGATTTGGCGGCCTATGAGAAAACCGGCAAATACGAGGGCATTTACCATGTGCTTCACGGGGCGATTTCGCCCATGCTGGGAATCGGGCCGGGGGATATTAAGCTGAAAGAGCTTATCGCCCGCCTGCAGAATGATATTACTGAAGTGATTATCGCCACAAATTCCAGCCTTGAGGGGGAAACCACGGCGATGTATATCGGAAAGCTGATTAAACCCACGGGGATTAAGGTGAGCAGGATTGCCAGCGGCGTGCCGGTGGGCGGCGACCTGGAATACATTGACGAAGTCACGCTCTTACGGGCGCTTGAAGGCAGAGTGGAAATGTAAAAGTTGAGAGAAGAAAGGATAAAATGCAGGCTTTATGCCTGCGTCCCGGTATAAATAATGGTAAAAAAAGAAATTTTCGGAAAAACAAAAAGCGGACAGGAAATTTACCGTTACTGGCTGGAAAACGAAAAAGGCATGAGAGCCGGTGTGATTAATTACGGAGCAATCCTGGTGAACTTATTTGTGCCCGATAAAGAGGGAAAAGTAAAGGACGTGGTTTTGGGCTACGATACGCTGGAGCCCTACTTTGAAAACGGCGGATTTTTCGGCGCTACAGTGGGCCCTAACGCCAACCGCGTAGGCGGGGCGGCTTTTACGGTGGACGGACAGCTCTGCCGGCTTGACAAAAACGACGGTGAGAATAACCTTCACAGCCACAAGGAGCTGGGATACCACAAAAGAATCTGGAGCGCCTCGGAAAAGGAGGATGGCGTTACGTTTTTCCTTGAGGACGAGGACGGCAGTATGGGATTTCCCGGCAATAAAAAGGTATGGGTTACCTATATTCTCACACAGGAGAACGAGCTGAAGATTAAATACGAGGCCGAAAGCGATAAGAATACGGTCATCAACATGACAAACCATACATATTTTAACCTTGCGGGACAGGGAAGCGGTTCTGTTTGCGACCATATTCTCACCCTCAAGGCCGGCGCTTACACGCCGGTGGTTTCGGGCGCGATTCCCACAGGGGAGGTGAAATCCGTGGCCGGAACGCCTTTTGACTTCACGGAGGCAAAGAAAATCGGAGCGGATATCGATGCCGACAACAAGCAGCTTAGTCTGACCGGCGGCTATGACCACAACTGGGTTATCGACGGCGCCGACGGGACTTTGCGTGAATTTGCGGTGGTGGAGGAGCCGGTATCCGGCCGCGAAATGCGGGCGTATACGGATTTGCCCGGCGTACAGTTTTATGCCGGGAACGGTGTGGAAAAGCAGGCCGGAAAAGAGGGGGCAGAATACGGACCCAGAGGCGGACTGTGCCTGGAGACACAGTATTTTCCCGACACGCCCAATAAGCCGGAATTTCCTTCCGCGATATTCGGACCGGAGAGAAAGTATGAAAGCATGACGGTTTACCGCTTCGGTCTGTGTAAATAACGAAAGCCGCTTCAGGGAGAGCCCGTATTCTTCCGGCGCGCGTCCCGCAAAGAAAGATTTACAGAAAATGCGGAATAGAAACGATGCTTTACAATCCATCTGACCCTTATCTTGTGCTAAACTTTAAACAGGTACAAGCCTCGCTGCGGATTTGTCCCGGTAAAGTCCGGGCGGGCCGGGCCGCCGGTATTGGCGGGAAACAAAGAGGGAATTAAGGGGAGGAGGATTGTAAAATGCAGCTTCCGGAAATCGTAAAGCAGGTTGGAAAGACGAACGACAAAGAACGGGTATATCTGGAGGATTACGTTTATGCATACCTGAGGGAACTCAAAAAGGAGGCGGGAGCGCTTCCGGGGCGCGCCGCGCTTTTCGGACATGTTTATCATAAGAACAACCGCAGTTTTTATATGATATACGGAGCTGCCAGCGTGATTGGCGGTCTGGAGAGGGGCAAAAACGAGGAGCAGGTCAGAAGAGAATTTTTCGGGGATTACGAACTGATAGGATACGTTAATATTTATGCGAAAGGCCGGG
>CAJTMZ010000059.1:25859-26080 GCA_910577445.1 uncultured Lachnospiraceae bacterium
AACTGCCCGGAAAAAAAGAAGGCTGTTACATCTTTTATGAGAAAAACGAGCCTATGCAGAATTATCTGCTTTCCTGTTACGAGCAGAAAAACAAAGAGCAGGAAAACAAAAAGACGCAAAAGAAAAGCGGGCGGAGGGACGGCCGTTCTTTTTCCATAAAAAACACCGCAAAAAAAATTTTTTACGGGGGATGTATTATTATATTGGCGATTGCAGTGACC
>CAJTMZ010000060.1:0-19250 GCA_910577445.1 uncultured Lachnospiraceae bacterium
GCTGGTATGATATTTATAGATAATTTCTCGAAATATTGAGTTATATCTGGTCTTGCAAAATAGACAAGTTAAGAAAGATTCTGGTTAAAAATGTACTGCTATGCGAAAAATGAGGTAATAGAAAGGAGATTAATTATGATAAACTTATTTTTATCTTTACTTGAAAAAATTGCAGAGATAGGGGCTGGTTTTTTATGTTTTGGTGCTTCCTATGAACCTAAAGTTCCAAATAGTCTAAGAAATGGAAATATGCAAGAAAAGTAAACACAACATGTAATTTTTTGAAGATATTTCATAAAATCATATCTATAAATACTACGCCTCCATACGGGTCAGTTTTTAACTTCCTGCGGTTTACTCGGATAGAGCTTTTCGCTTCTTTTTCAAAAAAGAAGTTCAGGAAATGTGTGAAGTGTTGGGAGATATAAGAAAGTTGTTAGTTAGTAAATGAATTGGTATTTTTTCGCGCAAAAAGAATCCATCAACATATTTAAAGGATATATCGCAGAGGAAGTGCTTGTCTTTTGCAATGGGATGTGGAGTTACCATACATTTCTGGGGATTGTAGGCTGTTTAATGTAGTGCTAATGGTGACGATACCAACCGGAAAATACTGATAGTTATTATTTTCAATCTCTGGATAATATGGTCAGAGATAAATGGTTTGTTTTTGTGCCTTCTGAATATGGTATCAATGTTGAGTTGATATTTGAGGAAAAGGCAACAGAAATGACAAATTGTATCCAGTCTCCTTCATGGAAAATCGGTTATGGAAAGAGTCTTGAAGAAATCTACGAACCGCACAGACTTCATGTAGAGAAAAGTTATGGGCTGTCTCCATGGGAAAGCAGAACCGATGTACCGGAGTGGGCAAGAGATATTTCCTTGATTGCTTCCATTCATTGTCAGCACTGGACCGGATATATTTTTAACGATTATGCCGAAGTATTGGAAAATCTGAAAAAAATCTGTTCTCAGATAGAAGGACGCCGTGTTCTTGCTTATCTTCCGGAATGGGAAGGGCGGTACTACTGGAAATATGGAAATTATACTCCCGACGAACGTATGGGAGGAGAAGAAGGTTTCAGTAAATTATGCGAAGGGGCAAAAAAACTTGGCGTTCATATTATGCCTATGTTTGGAATTAATCTGGTGGGAACTCATTTTGACGGTTATGAGCAATGGGGCGCTCCTTCTGAATTTCGGGGTCCTGCAGGCAGTGTATACGGCGGAAGTGTGGACTGGGACGGTTCCCGTCATTATGACCACAATTCCAACCGGAATTTAAATCCGGCTGCTCCCAGATGGCAGAACCGCTTATACGGTCAGGTTACAGGCCTTATGGAAAAGTATGGTTTTGACGCTGCCTTCTTTGATATATCGGCGGTATGGATGAATGACCCGAATCATTATCTGTATGACGGTATAAAGAAGCTTATGAGTCGTTTTAAACAATATAATCCTGAGATGCTTCTGGCAGGAGAGGGATGGTATGATGGTATTGCATCCTGCATTCCCCTTCTGCAGTGCGGGCATACCAGGGGAAAGCTTCACTGGCATGACGAGGCTTATCCTCCTATGTTTGACACTTATGCCCGGGGATTTGGCCATTTATGCCTTGGGGATGTTTCAAGAGGAAGCACCGGAGCTCACGAATTAGGTTATAATCCGATTCAGAGATGCCCTTTGAGAAAAGGTATCATTCCTACGATTACAATTGTGGACGGTACACTGGATAAGGCGCCGGAAGCGGCGGCTGAGATATTTGAGGATGCCAGAGAATATGCACGGTTGTATCTGAAATAAATATTGATTCTCGCGAGCAACGAGCCAAGTGACTGCTTTCAATACAAATTTCATTTGGCGACTGCCGCGAGGATTCTATAAAAAATATTGGCGTTTTTTACTTATACCGCCGCATTCATATATTTTCTAATTCTTTAACCGTTTCAAGAGATAATTCTGTAGCTTCTGCTATTTCTTCCAAAGACATTTTATCTAATTTTATAAGATAAATTGCTGTTTTTTTTGCTTTATTGTATTCTGCTTTTCTAGATGCCTCATTCCTCATATCTTCCATAAGTTTACACATGTAGGCTACTCCTTTCTCATCCCGTTTAAAATATCTTGCTCTTTTGGCAAGTACCTCATAATTCATATCATCAGGATTAGGGCATGAAAAATCATGCATTAATTTTCCAATATTGTCACTGCCTCTGTATTTACCATTTACATATAGAATTCGTCAATATAGCGAAGTAAGTTTAAGCGTTCTAAATCCTGCTTATGTGTTTGTTCTGTTTTATTCAAATATACACCTTCTTTCATTAATTCAATTATACATAGGACAATATCTTTTGAAAACTGAATTTTCTATAAATTTTTATAAAGAAAGCGTTTTTGAAAAATAATTGGATGCAAATACAGGTAGCTGAAAAAAGCAGAGAAAAATCAAATTTAATGCCTTGTTGTCAAAGTGAAATAATTTATATATAATGGTTAAGTACTTAAAAAACAGATATCCGGGAGAACTGCTTATGAAGATAGTCGTTTTGGAAAGAAACAGCGTAGGTTTGGATGTTTCTGTGGACAAGCTTAAAAGCCTGGGGGAAACAACAGTCTATCCGAATACTACGGCTGTGGATGTGAAAGAAAAGGTAAAGGATGCGGAAATTATTGTGGCAAATAAAGCGCCTTTAAATAAGGATACTTTGAAAGACGCTGAACATGTAAAATTAATCTGTGAATTTGCCACAGGCTACGACAACATTGACCTCAATTATTGTAAAGAGAGAGGAATCAAAGTGGCAAATGTGGTAAATTACTCCACTGACGCGGTAGCGCAGCATACCTTTGCCCTTTGTTTTTATGTGCTTGAAAAGCTCCGTCACTATGACGAATATGTAAAATCCGGCGCTTACGGGGCCCAGGATAGGTTTTCGAACTTCGATATCCCCTTTACGGAACTTGCAGGAAAAACCTGGGGAATCGTGGGAATGGGCAATATCGGAAGAAAGGTGGCATCCATCGCAGAGGCTTTCGGATGTAAGGTGATTTTCTATTCGGCCTCTGGCAGCAGTACCTGCACGGAATATGAAAGGGTGGACTTAGGCACGCTTCTTTCGGAATCCGATTTTCTTTCCCTGCACTGCCCTCTGAGCGATAAGACCAGAAATTTAATCAATCTGGAAGCGCTTAAAAAGATGAAAAAAAGCGCAATATTAATTAATGTGGCAAGAGGACCTGTGGTAAACGACGAGGACTTATATACGGCGCTCACGGAAGGTTACATTGCGGGAGCCGGACTGGATGTGCTGGGAGCGGAACCTATTAAGGCAGGCAATCCTCTGGGAAAAATCATGGACAGCAGCAAATTAATCATCACCCCTCATCTTGCGTGGGCAAGCATTGAAGCGAGAACCAGATGTGTTTCGGAAGTGTGTAAAAACATTGAAGCATTTCTCAACGGAGAAAACAGGAATATTGTAAATCTTTGAAGTGTGCCGGATGTGCCGTAGCGGAACCGGAATAAAAAGAGGAGGAATCATGGGAATACTTTTAAAAGATATTATGGCAATACTGCCGGAAGGAAACGAGGACATAATCAGGAAAACCAGTATTTATATAGAAGGAAATGAGATAATTTCCATTGGCAGAGAGCCCGAAGGTTTTTCGGCCGACAAGGTAATCGACGGAAAGGACAGACTTGCCATTCCGGGCTTTATCAACTGTCATACGCATTCCTATATGTCGTTTATGCGAAATGTGGCGGATGATTTAAGTTTTATGGACTGGCTTTTCGGAACCATTGACCCCATTGAGCAGAAAATGACGGACGAGGACGCTTATTGGGGAGCATGTCTGGCCATTATTGAGATGATGAAAAGCGGTACCACCTGCTTTAGCGATATGCAGATGAATATTCACCAGACCACGAGAGCGGTGAAGGAGTCCGGTATGAGAGCAGTTATAAGCCGGGGGCTTGTGGGAAGCGGTGACGACGAAGGCGGACAGATGCGGCTGCGGCAGGCTTACGAGGAGAGGGACGCGGCAAAGGACTGCGACAGGCTCACCTTTATGCTAGGACCTCACGCCCCTTATACCTGCGACGACGCTTACATGCGTATCGTTTCGGAGGAAGCGAAAAAGAATAACATGAGGATTCATGTGCATCTTTCCGAAAGCGTGAGCGAGATTGAGCAGATTAAAGAAAAATACGGATGTACTCCTATTGAAATGGCGGACAGGAACGGTTTGTTTGACGTACCTGCCATTGCTGCCCACTGCGTGCAGATTACGGAAAGCGATATGGACATTTTAAAAAGGAAAAATGTCAGCGTAGTGACAAATCCGGCCAGCAATATGAAGCTTGGAAACGGTTTTGCGCCGGTTCCCGCAATGATGGAAAAAGGTATCAATATCTGTCTTGGAACGGACGGAGCGGCCAGCAACAACAGCCTTAACATGTTCCATGAACTGAATCTTCTTACACTCATTCATAAGGGGGTAAATAAAACACCGCAGTGTATCAGTGCAAAAGAGGGATTTAAGATAGCGACCATAAACGGCGCAAGGGCGCTGGGGCTTGAAAAGGAAACGGGAACTCTTGAGGAGGGGAAAAAGGCGGATATTGCCATTTTAAATTTGAATAATCCTTCTCTAATGCCCACAAATAACCTGATTGCCGGATTATCTTATTCCGCTAACGGCTCCGAGGTGGAAACCGTTATCATAGACGGAAAGGTAACCATGGAAAACAGAAAAATTTTAACCATGGACGAGGAGCTTATTTATAAGAAAGTAAATGAAATCATCACACGGCTGAAATAATAACGGAACCTTACAGGCAGGGCCTTTATTTGCCGCCTGATTTAACAAAATATCATATTAGGAGGACATGTAAGAAATGAACAGTGAAATCAGAGACATCAATCTGGCTAAGTCCGGAGAGAGAAAAATCGAGTGGGTAAAAAGAAATTGTGATTTGCTTCGTACACTGGAGGAGGAATTTAGCCAGACGAAACCCTTTGAGGGAAAGAAAATTGCGCTTTCCGTTCATCTGGAAGCAAAAACAGCTTATCTGTGCCTGGTTCTGAAAGCCGGGGGAGCGCAGATGTTTGTGACAGGCTCCAATCCCTTATCCACTCAGGACGATGTGGCCGCGGCTCTTGTAAAGGCCGGACTTGAGGTGCACGCGTGGTATGACTGCACACCGGAAGAGTACAATACCCATATCCGCCACGTACTGGAAGCAGGCCCCAACATTATCATTGACGACGGCGGGGACCTGGTGAATATGGTTCATACACAGATGCCAGAGCTGATTCCTAATATCATCGGCGGCTGTGAGGAGACTACCACGGGAATTATCCGTCTTGAAGCAATGAACAACGCAGGGGAGCTGAAATTCCCTATGGTCCGCGTAAACAATGCGGACTGCAAGCACTTATTTGACAACCGTTACGGCACTGGCCAGTCCGTATGGGACGGCATTAACCGTACCACGAATCTGATTGTTGCGGGTAAAATCGTGGTGGTTGCAGGTTATGGATGGTGCGGTAAAGGTACTGCCATGCGGGCAAAAGGTCTTGGCGCAAGGGTTATCGTTACGGAAATCGACCCGATTAAGGCAATTGAGGCTGTTATGGACGGATTCGACGTTATGCCTATGAACGAGGCGGCCAGGGTAGGCGATTTCTTCGTGACGGTTACAGGCTGCGATAAGGTAATTGACGAGGAAGACTTTAAGGTAATGAAGGACGGAGCGATTTTATGTAATGCAGGCCATTTTGACTGCGAAATCGATATGGCAAGGCTCCGTGAAATCGCGGTGGAAACAAGAGAGCAGAGAAAAAATATCATGGGTTACAAACTGCCTACCGGCCAGTGGATTTTCATTCTGGCGGAGGGAAGACTTGTGAATCTGGCGGCCGGCGACGGACATCCTGCGGAAATTATGGATATGAGCTTTGCCATTCAGGCGCTTTCCGCAAAATATCTGGTTGAACACGGCAGCGAGCTTACGGAAAAACTGATTGACGTTCCCAGAGCCGTTGACAAAGATGTGGCGAAGAGAAAACTTTCCTTCCTTGGAAAAGAAATTGACGTTCTTACGCCGGAACAGGAAAAATATTTAAACAGCTATACTTTATAACAGGAAGAAATTTACACAATTGTTGCCATATTATTTGGGATAGGTGTATACTGTTACTGTACACCTATCCATACACATACGTGTATCATAAAAGAGGGAGGTATTCTTATGCAGGAAACCATACATATCAAATCAAAGCGGCACCCTAATGTTGTGCTTAAGGCAATACCGGGACATTTTGTTACGCCAAATTCCCATGTAAATTATTTTCTGGATATGACGACTCTGAAATCCAGGCTCAGTGAAGCCAGCGCTGCGGCAAAGGCTTTAAGCGAACAGATATCCGCAACGACGATAGTGGATACAATCGTATGCATCGACGGCTGCGAAATCATCGGAGCTTTTCTGGCTGAGGATTTGACAAAGGCGGGAATCTATTCCATGAATTCCCACAATACGATTTACATCATAACTCCCGAGTATGTAAATTCGGGCCAGCTTGTTCTTCGGGAAAATATGGTTCCGATGATTAAGGGAAAGAATGTGCTTTTACTTATGGCTTCGGCTACAACCGGACAGACGATTATAAAAGCCAGCAGGGCCCTTAAATATTACGGAGCAAAAATCAGCGGAATCAGCGCAATATTCAGCGCCGCGAATAAACTGATGGATATCCCCATTAATTCATTATTCAATATCGGTGATATTCCTGATTATAAGAGCTATGACCCTGAAGGATGTTCGCTTTGCAGAGACGGAAAAGAAATTGACGCTTTTGCAAACGGATTTGGCTATTCCAAAATTTAAACATAAAATCATACGCGAAAGGAATGGGAGGAGAGATAATGATACGTAAGAAGGCCGAACAGGCGCCGGTATTCAACGCTTTTGACAAGGATACATTCAAAAAGAATGTGATTGCCAATGTAAAAACCTTATACAGAAAGACTCTTGAGGAAGCCAGCCAGCAGCAGATTTTCCAGGCGGTGGCTCATACCATCAAGGACGTTGTGATTGACAACTGGATGGTTACCCATAAGGAATACGAAAAACAGGACCCCAAGATGGTTTATTATATGTCCATGGAATTTCTGATGGGACGCGCTCTTGGGAACAATATCATCAACCTGCGCGCATATAAGCCCGTAAAGGAAGCGCTGGACGAATTGGGATTAGACCTCAATGTGATTGAAGACCAGGAGCCTGACGCCGCTCTTGGAAACGGCGGTTTAGGACGTCTTGCCGCGTGTTTTCTGGATTCATTAAGCAGCCTTGGATATCCGGCTTACGGATGCGGAATCAGATACCGCTATGGTATGTTCAAGCAGGAAATCAGAGACGGTTATCAGGTGGAAGTACCGGACAACTGGCTTGTGGACGGAAATCCTTTTGAACTCAGAAGACCTGAATACTCAAAGGTGGTAAAATTCGGCGGTTATGTGAGTGTCCGCATTGACGAAAACGGAAGAAGCAATTTCGTACAGGAGGGATACCAGAGCGTTAAGGCTGTTCCCTACGACCTTCCCATTGTGGGATACGGCAACGGTATTGTAAACACGCTCCGCATCTGGGACGCGGAGGCTGTAGAATGCTTCCAGCTTGACTCCTTTGACAAGGGAGATTATCAGAAGGCAGTAGAGCAGGAAAATCTCGCAAGAAATATCGTTGAAGTTCTTTATCCGAACGACAATCACTATGCCGGAAAAGAGCTCCGTTTAAAACAGCAGTATTTCTTTATTTCTGCTTCCGTTCAGGAGGCGGTTGCCAGATATATGAGATTCCATGATGATATTAAAAAGTTCCATGAGAAGGCTACCTTCCAGTTAAACGATACGCATCCCACAGTAGCCGTGGCAGAACTTATGAGAATCCTCATGGACGAGTATTATCTGACATGGGACGAGGCATGGAACATCACCACAAAGACATGCGCTTACACAAATCACACGATTATGGCGGAAGCGCTGGAAAAATGGCCTATTGAACTGTTTTCCAGACTTCTTCCCAGAATTTATCAGATTATTGAAGAAATTAACCGGAGATTTATTCTCAAAATACAGGAAATGTATCCGGGCAATCAGGAAAAAATCCGCAAGATGGCAATTATTTATGACGGACAGGTTAAGATGGCCCATCTTGCAATCGCTGCCGGCTATTCCGTAAACGGCGTTGCAAGGCTTCACACGGAAATCTTAAAGAATCAGGAGCTTAAGGATTTCTATGAGATGATGCCGGAGAAATTCAATAACAAGACCAACGGTATTACCCAGAGGCGTTTCCTGCTTCACGGCAATCCGCTTCTCGCAGACTGGGTGAGCGCCCATATCGGAACGGACTGGATTACAGACCTTGCCCAGATTAACAGGCTGAAGGTTTATGCGGACGACGAGAAGGCCCAGCAGGAATTTATGAATATCAAGTACCAGAACAAGGTTCGTCTGGCGGAATATATCCGCGAGCATAACGGAATCGAAATAGACCCCCGTTCTATTTTCGACGTTCAGGTAAAGAGACTGCATGAATATAAACGTCAGCTTCTCAATATTCTTCATGTAATGTATCTGTATAATCAGATGAAGGACAATCCGGATATGGAATTTTATCCCAGAACCTTTATTTTTGGCGCAAAGGCGTCTGCAGGTTATTACAATGCCAAGATGATTATCAAGCTGATTACTTCCGTGGCCAATGTGGTGAATAATGACCCTGACGTAAAGGGAAGAATCAAGGTAGTGTTCATTGAAAACTACAGAGTATCCAACGCGGAACTGATATTCGCGGCTTCCGACGTGTCGGAGCAGATTTCTACGGCAAGTAAAGAGGCTTCCGGAACAGGCAACATGAAGTTTATGTTAAACGGCGCTCTCACGCTGGGAACCATGGACGGAGCCAATGTGGAAATTGTGGAAGAGGTAGGGGAAGAAAACGCTTTTATTTTCGGTCTTTCTTCCAATGAAGTTATTAACTATGAAAATCACGGCGGATACAATCCGATGGAAATTTTCAATAACGACCCTGATGTGAGAAAAGTTCTGATGCAGCTTATCAACGGGACTTTTGCTCCCGATGACCCTGACAGGTTCAGGACGCTTTACAATTCGCTGCTCAACACCATCAGCACTTCAAAAGCGGATATGTACTTCATTTTGAAGGATTTCAGAGCTTACGCGGAAGCGCAGAAGAAAGTGGAAGAAGCTTACCGGGATGAAAAGAGATGGGCAAGAAGCGCGATTTTGAATGTGGCGTGCAGCGGGAAGTTCACATCCGACAGAACAATTCAGGAATATGTGGATGAAATCTGGCATTTGGATAAGGTGGAGCTGCCGAAGAAGAATTGATGATGAAACATGGAGGGAATAGAATGGTATCGGTACTGGAAAGCGGTGCTTATTTAGTAAATGGCTCTGAAATTATACCTGACGGGGCGGAGGCTGCCTCTGCCGTCAGGGAAAAGACAGGGAAGGAAATTACCAGAGAAGAGGCAAGGCAGGGGACGATTGCTTATGGTGTTTTGAAAGAACACAATACGTCCGGGAATATGGACAGGCTGAAAATCAAGTTCGACAAGCTGACTTCCCATGATATTACTTTTGTGGGAATTATCCAGACTGCCAGGGCTTCGGGGCTTGAAAGGTTTCCGGTGCCTTATGTTCTCACAAACTGCCACAATTCTCTGTGCGCGGTAGGCGGTACGATTAATGAAGACGACCATATGTTTGGTCTTAGCTGCGCAAAGAAGTACGGCGGTGTTTATGTGCCTCCTCATCAGGCGGTTATCCATCAGTATGCGAGGGAAATGCTTGCGGGGGGCGGAAAAATGATTTTAGGCTCCGATTCCCATACACGCTATGGCGCTCTTGGAACCATGGCTGTTGGCGAGGGCGGACCGGAGCTTGTAAAGCAGCTCCTCGGGCAGACTTATGATATCGGTATGCCGGGAGTGGTAGGCGTATACCTTACAGGGGAGCCGGTAAAGGGCGTAGGGCCCCAGGACGTGGCTCTTGCCATTATCGGAGAAGTTTTTGCAAGCGGATATGTAAAAAATAAGGTGATGGAGTTTGTAGGACCGGGCGTGGCGTCCCTAAGCGCTGATTTCAGAATTGGTATCGACGTTATGACAACCGAGACAACCTGCCTTTCCTCTATCTGGCAGACAGACGACGTGATTAAGGAATTTTATGAGATTCACGGAAGAAGCGAAGATTACAGAGAGTTAAATCCGAAAGAGGCGGCTTACTACGACGGAATGATTACCGTTGACCTTGGAAAGGTAAAACCGATGATTGCCATGCCTTTCCATCCCAGCAATACCTATACCATTGAAGAATTAAATGCAAACCTTCTGGATATTCTGGACGATGTGGAGAAAAAGGCGGCTGTTTCCTTAGACGGAGCCGTGGACTTCACTCTGAAAAATAAAGTGAGAGACGGAAAACTTTACGTTGACCAGGGAATTATCGCGGGCTGTGCCGGCGGCGGTTTTGAAAATATCTGTGCGGCCGCTGATATAATGAAAGGCTCTTATATCGGCTCCGATGGATTTACATTAAGCCTGTATCCGGCTTCCATGCCTGTTTATATGGAACTGATTAAAAACGGGTGCGCGGCGGCGCTTCTCGAAACCGGGGCGGTACTTAAGACTGCTTTCTGCGGGCCATGCTTCGGCGCCGGGGATACCCCTGCAAACAACGCTTTCAGTATCCGCCATTCCACCAGAAACTTCCCCAACAGGGAAGGCTCAAAGCTCCAGAACGGACAGATTTCATCGGTGGCCCTTATGGACGCCCGCTCGATTGCGGCTACGGCGGCCAACAAGGGAATGCTTACGGCGGCTACGGAGTTTGACGGAGAGATTAACAGATATCAGTATCATTTTGACGCAAACATTTATGCGAACAGGGTGTTTGATTCCAAAGGTAAGGCGGACCCTTCGGTGGAAATCCAGCTTGGCCCCAACATCAAGGACTGGCCGGTGATGACCGAGCTTCCTGAGAATCTGGTGCTCCGTGTGGTATCGGAGATTCACGACCCTGTTACCACAACGGACGAGTTGATTCCCTCCGGAGAAACCTCATCCTACCGTTCCAATCCTTTAGGACTTGCGGAATTTACCCTGTCCAGAAAAGACCCCGCTTATGTGGGGCTTGCAAAGGATATTCAGACTGCCCAAAAGGCGGTAATGGAGGATAAGTGCCCTCTGGAAGCAAAGCCTGAACTGAAAGCGGTAATGGCGGTGATAAATAAAGATTATCCCGAAGTCGGAAGAGGAAATATCGGTTTCGGCTCAACCATCTTTGCGGTAAAACCCGGAGACGGTTCGGCGAGGGAACAGGCGGCCTCCTGCCAGAAGGTATTAGGCGGCTGGGCAAACATTGCAAACGAGTACGCCACCAAGAGATACCGTTCCAACCTGATTAACTGGGGTATGCTTCCTTTCCTGATTCCGGAAGGAGAGCTTCCCTTTAAAAATAAGGATTATCTTTTCTTCCCCGGCATCAGAAAGGCCGTGGAGGAGGAAGCCGCTGAAATCAAGGCATTTAAGGTGGGAGAGGATTCCTTAAGTGAGTTTACCTTAAAGCTGGGAGAACTCACAAAGGAGGAGAGAGAGATTATCCTGAAAGGATGCCTCATAAATTATAACAATAAGAAAATGTAAAATAAGAAAGCGATATAAATAAGCGTTTATCCTTTGCGGGTAAGCGCTTATTTTTTTGCACAATAACACCAAAATTAACTGAAATTCATCTTATCCATCAAAGCGGCGATAAACACCCCCGCCGCAAGAAAAAACACATTAATCAGGCAGGAAGCAGTGGAAGAACGAAAACTTTCAAAAGGAATCGTCATAAAGGTGGCCGCCACGACGGTTCCCACAATGGCATGGAAAGTAACGGAGTAGTATCTGTCGAACAGGGAATTTACGGTTTTTGAGAGACAGGCAATGGTAATCAGGCCGCCGATGCCCGCCGGGATTAACACCTCCAAAGACATATGCCCTATACCCTCAACAAAGGGCGCGTAAAGTCCCATGGGCATAAGGAGAGTGGAAAAGCTCATACCCGGCGCAATGATGCTCAGCGCAAGGCAGAAGCCGCAGAACAGATACCAGATAAAATCCGGCTCGATTACGGCGGAGGTCTGCTTTAGCAAAAAGAGCAGCGTGAAAATAACAAGTATGGCGGTAAGCATGGAGATAAAGGACGAGGATTTTCTGCCGTGCAGTCCCGCCTCCCGCCAGAGGGAAGGAAACATTCCCACAATCAGACCCACGAAAAGACAGATGGAGGGAGCCGGATATTTTTCCAGAAAAAAAGCCAGAATATTGGCTACACCCATAAATCCGATAACATATCCGAGAAAATAAGGAAAAAGTTTTGGCATATGTGTTTTGAACCTGCGGACAGGGTCTGAAAGAAATTCCATAGCAGGTTTGTAAATTCCGAAAACAACGCTGAGCACGCCGCCGCTTATCCCCGGCAGAACGGCTCCAAGTCCGATAATCGCTCCCTGTAAGACTCCGAATAATACCTTTACTATTTTTTTCATATCCTTATTTCCATATCTGCTTAGGATTACATTAAAAAATATGAAAACCCTTCTTTTATTATTCTTGAAATAAGAATTTCCCTCAAATCCTTAATAGAATCATTTTCCAGGTCGATAAATATATCACAGATATTTATGGCCATAGTACCTGTTAATAAATGCGGTAAGGAGGAAGAATGCGAATAAATTCCGGTACAATAGGAATGGAATCCGCCAGAAGCTATTCTTCCGTTTCAGGAAGGGTAAGCAGATTAGTTATAACAAGTGGGAGGCAGAGTCTTATGGACGGAACCGGGACTTTGCTGGGAAATAATTCAGACAAAAATACGGAAGGCGAAACTTCCGATGCCAAAAAGGAAAAGGGGCAGCAGGGAAATTCAGGGGATGCTTTCTGGAATACCTTCGGCGAGATGAACGCCAGAACAAACAGGTTTACTTCCGGTAAAGTACGAAATGTGGACGTATCGTCTGTGCGGGAACAGCTCAATGAAATCCGGCAGCAGTGCATTAATTATCTGATTGACCTTTTGTTCCCGGAAAGAAGAAGGAACCGCTTTGGAAGCGGGGACGGACAGGGTTTTAGCGAGAACAGCGGTAATACCGGTTCCGGTAGTTTTGTGCCGGACGGATTAACATCAGGAAACACTGTTCCCATGACGCAGGTGAATGTTAAAACCTTTACTTTCAGCAACCAGTATTATCATGCGGAAACGGAAACCACCGGATTTTCAACACAGGGAACGGTCAAATGTGCGGACGGAAGAGAAATCAACTTTAATCTTAATCTGGAAATGAGCCGCAGCTTTCAGGAATATTATGAAGAAACCGTAGCGGTGAGACAGGTTACCATGTGCGACCCTCTGGTGATTAACCTGAACGGAAATATTGCGGATTTATCCGACCAGACGTTTTTGTTCGATTTGGACGGGGACGGAGAAAAGGATGAAATCAATCGTCTTGGAGCAGGCAGCGGTTATCTTGCGCTGGATAAAAACGGCGATGGGATTATCAACGACGGTTCGGAGCTTTTCGGAACGAAATCGGGCGATGGATTTGCCGACCTTGCGGCTTACGACACAGACCACAACGGGTTTATCGACGAGAACGATGAAATCTGGAAGCATCTGAAAATCTGGGTTATGGACGAGAACGGTGAGCAGCAGCTTTATTCCCTTGCAGAAAAAGGAGTCGGCGCTATCTGTCTTCAAAACGCCAACACCAATTTTGCTCTTAAGAACGAGAACAATGAGACAAAGGGAGTGATACGCAAAACCGGAGTATTTCTCTATGAAAACGGGGATGTGGGAAGCGTCCAGCATGTGGATTTGGCTTTGCACGAACAAAAAAATCAGGAAGAAATAAGAAAAAATCAGGGCAAGTATGAAAAGTGGCTGTATGATATGGCAATGTAGCTTACATAAAAGCAGTATTTGTGCAAAGCTCTGGAAGCAGTAAAAATGGTATAAAATACGGGCCTTCCGGCATAAAATAGTCCGGAGGTGTCTTATGAATAAACTTAGAGTCTTTCAAACTGTCAAAAAGAAAAGAATCGTACCAGGGTTTTTCCCGAAAAATCTTGGTACGATTCTTTTGCTTTTGCTACTTCTTCCTTATCTTCTCACATTTTTATCGGGAAATGTAAAGGAGGGGGAGAGCGAAAACGTGGTGATGGAGGAAAGTCTTTCGGAAGGAAGTATTTTTATAAATAACACCACTTCCTATGGATATGAAACCATACCTCTGGAATCCTATGTGGCGGACAAAATGGCAAGAAGCATCGGTAACGAATATGAACCGGAGGCTCTTAAAGCCCAGGCAGTCCTAATCCGCTCCGTGCTGCTGTCACAGCTTTATGAATCCGGTACGGGAAAAAACAGCGCCGGTGAAATCAAAGTGGAGGATAAGGATTACGGAAGTGTGCCTGTCTCGGAAGAAATGTATATGGCCGTGGCGGAGACGGCAGGGATATGCCTTACATATGAAGGCCATCCCGTAAGCGGAGCCTATTTTGCGGTGAGCAACGGGGCCACAAGAAATGCAAAGGAGTTATTGGACGGGGAGTATCCTTATTTAAAGAGCGTTCTGTGCGGCAGGGATTTTCTCTCCGGGGATTATGCCAGCAGCGTCAGCTACCGGAAGGAGGAATTTGATAAGCTCTGGGAGGAAACAATGTCCTTTGCCATAACGGAGGAGGAAATTCTGAATAAGGATAAAGTCACGGTGGAGAAAGAAGCGGATATGACGCTGTACAGGGACAGCGTGGGATATGTACTGTATGTTTTGCGGGACGGAAAGTTTGTGTCGGGGGAACAGTTCAGAGATAATTTCCGCCTTTCCTCCGCAAGTTTCCATTTAAATGAGGAAGACAAAACCATAAATATCACGGTAAAGGGAGTCGGGCACGGGCTTGGAATGAGCCAGTTCGGGGCCAATGAAATGGCGAAGGAGGGGGACGACTATATAGAGATATTGAATTATTTTTTTGACAGTGTAATAATTACAAAATTTGAATAAACAAGGAAAAAAGGGAAAAACTAACCATAAGAACAATTTAAAGGAAGTTCCAGGAGGAGAAAGATGAGAAGAAATAGAAGAAATGGACTTGCAAAAGAAAGATTTCTTATGGTTGCTTCAGCAGTACTGGTTTTGGGTTCTCTCACCGCCACGGGATTGTGGCTTGGCAGAGACGGAAAAAACAAAGATGAAGGATATGTGGTGGATTTAAGCGCGATTGAAAACAGCAGCGCGGGCGGGGCCGGAGAAAACGAAGGCACTCTTGCGGAAAGCGTAAGGAACGAGATATCTACCAATGATTTGGACTACGACCCTTATTTTCAGGAAACCAATTCCCAAAAAGTAGAAAATCCGGACGAGTCTGACAGCGAAAGCATGTCGGAGGGAGCGGAGAGCGAAAGCGAAACGAAAGAAGCGAAGGAAGCCGGGGAGAAAAGCAGCGCGGGAGAAAGCGCCGAGGTACAAAGCGGGGAAAACAAGGAAGAGGAACAGCCGGCGGAAGAAACCGGCGAGGGTACGCCCGCTCTTTCAACCGCTATGCAGCCCGCTTTGACTTTCAGCGATTCCGACACGTTAATCTGGCCGGTTGTGGGAAATATTCTGGTAAACTACAGTATGGACAAGACGGTTTATTTTCCCACACTTCAGCAGTACAAATATAATCCGGCGATTATTATTCAGGCCAATCAGGGCGATTTAATCACTGCCGCTTCCGCGGGAAAGGTTATTTCCGTATTTTCCGACCCTCAGATAGGCAACGGCGTAACCATGGAATTAGGCGGAGGATATGAAGTGACCTACGGACAACTTACCAATATCCTTGTATCGGAGGGAAGTTATGTGGCTACCGGCGATGTGATTGCGGAAGTTGCCGCGCCCACCAAGTATTTCAGCGTTGAGGGAACCAATGTTTACTTTAAGCTGACCAAGGACGGCGAACCGGTAAATCCCATGACAAAGTTGAGCTGAGACGGTTGAGAGATTTTATAAATTGTTTCTGCTGCTAAAGGCGGCATAACGGGAAGGCTATAGATTATGTTATATATTGTTGGCGGCAAAATACTGACAATGGCGGGAGACGTCTGGGAAAAGGGATATCTGGGCATTGAAAACGGAAAGATAAAGGAACTGGGGCCGATGAAAGACGGAGCCCCTTTTCCTTTGCCGGACAACGCGGAAGTGATAAACGCTTTGGGATATCTCGTGATGCCGGGACTGATAGAGGCCCACTGCCATATGGGAATTACCGAGGAAAAAAAGGGGATGGAGGGCGACGACTGCAACGAAACGGTTAATCCCATTACGCCGTTTCTCCGCTCCATAGACGCAATCAACCCTATGGACGCCGCGTTTGACGACGCGCTTAAGGCCGGAATTACTTCTGCCATGATAGGACCGGGCAGCGCCAATGTGGTGGGCGGAACCTTTTCTTTTGTAAAAACCCACGGAAGAAGCATTGACGAGCTTATTGTTCTTGCCCCGGCGGCCATGAAGGTTGCTTTCGGGGAAAATCCAAAGGTAAACTATTCCGGGCAGGGTACGTCGCCGGCTACCAGAATGGCCATTGCGGCCATGCTCAGAGAAGAGCTGTTTAAAGCCCGCCGGTATTTTGAGAAAAAACGGGCGGGGATGAACCGTGAGGATGAAGATTTCAGATATGAATGCTGGATTCCTGTGTTTGAGAGAAAAATTCCGCTGAAAGCCCATGTGCACCGGGCGGACGATATCCAGACGGCCATCCGCATCGCAAAGGAATATGACCTTGATATGACGCTGGACCACTGCAGCGAAGGGCATCTGATTGCGGAGGCCATAAAAAAGTCGGGATTTCCGGCGATTGTAGGGCCGGATTTGGCAAGCCGGAACAAAATTGAAGTCCAGAATATGGCTTTTAAAACAATCGGGATTTTAAACAGAGCCGGGGTAAAGACGGCAATCACCACAGACCATCCCGTGTCCCTGATTCAGTCGCTGCCTATCTGCGCCGGTCTGGCGGTAAAATCGGGGCTTGAGGAGACGGAAGCCCTAAAGGCTATTACCATTTATCCGGCACAAATCTGCCGTGTGGACAACAGGGTGGGCTCTCTGGAGATTGGAAAGGATGCGGATATCGCCATTTTTGACAATCTGCCCCTTAGGGTTGAGGCGAAATGCATGTGTACCATAATAGAGGGAAAAATCGTGTATACAGACGAGACTTTCTCTTTACCTCATCATCAGAAAACTGTATAATAAGAAAAAATGTAAATGCTCGGCGCGGTATCAGTCGAGCATTTTTTGCAAGGCTTGAGGCAGGATATTCTCTTTTGCCCAAAGAAGCGGAGATGTAAAATAAGTGATGAAAACAGCAGTGAAGATGGGGGATAAAATATGAAAGTAGTGGTACTGGCGGGTGGAATCAGCACGGAAAGGGATGTATCCTTAAGTTCCGGCGTAATGATTTACCGGGCGCTTAAGGAAAAGGGGCATGACGCCGTTCTTCTGGACGTGTATCTGGGATACAGAGAGGCAGAATGGGAAAACGACGCAGATGCCGCCGAGATTTTTGCTCCCGGGAGAGACTGGGCAAAAGATATCGGAGCCGTTTCCGAGGAAAATCCGGATATCGAGCAGATAAAGGCCCTGCGCCCTGACGGGGAAAAGAACTTTTTCGGACCGAACGTTATAAGAATCTGCCAGGCGGCGGACGTGGTGTTTCTTGCGCTCCATGGGGAAAACGGGGAAAACGGAAAGGTTCAGGCGTGCTTCGACCTTATGGGAATCAGATATACCGGGACGGATTATGTAAGCTCTGCCCTGGCTATGGATAAGGGTCTTTCCAAGGAACTGTTTGTCTGCCACGGAATCCCTACGCCAAAGAGTGTGTGCGTTAAGAAAGAGGACTACAAAGGGCATGGGGAAGCCGGTGCGGAAATTTCTTTTCCATGCATTGTGAAAGCATGCTGCGGCGGTTCCAGCGTGGGAGTCAGCATTGCAAAGACAGAGGAAGATTACGAGCGTGCTCTTGAAGAGGCGTTTAAGTACGATAAAGAGGCCCTTGTGGAACAGTTTATTGACGGAAGGGAGTTTTCCGTGGGAGTGATTGACGGAAAGGCGCTGCCGGTAATCGAAATTGCTCCGATTGAAGGCTTTTATGATTACAAAAACAAATATCAGCCGGGGGCGACCGTTGAAACCTGTCCGGCTCATATTCCCCCGGAAAAAGCCGGAGAAATTCAGATGTATGCGGAAAAAGTGTTCCACGCCCTTCGTCTTAAAAATTATGCCAGAATGGATTTTATGATGGACGGGGCGGGCCGGGTATTTTGTCTGGAAGCCAATACCCTTCCGGGAATGACGCCCACATCCCTTCTGCCCCAGGAAGCGGCGGCAGTGGGAATGGATTTCGGACAGTTATGTGAAAAAATTATTGAAAACGCCCTTTCCTGATTCTGACGGCAGGGAATGGTTGCGCGGAACCGTTGTCTCTATGTAAAAAAGAAGAGAAGAGAATGAGAAAAGCTATGAAAAATATGACTTTGGAAAATATTGCGAAAGCCTGCAAAGGCTCTTTGTACAGGGTGGACAGCACGCAAAAAGACGTCCCTTTAAACGGGGCTGAGGCTTCCTGCGTGGTGATTGACTCCCGAAAAATGGAGCCGGGAGGCATTTTTATTGCCACAAGGGGAGAGCGGGTTGACGGCCATTCTTTTATTTTGGACGTGGCAAAAAAGGGAGCATTGGGAATTGTCTGTGAAGAACTTCCAAAGGAGTGCCCCGTCCCCTGTATCGTGGTGAAGGATTCCTTTCAGGCGTTAAAAGAGATTGCAGAATACTACAGAAGTCAGCTAAGGGTTAAAGTGGTAGGCATAACCGGAAGCGTTGGAAAAACCAGCACCAAGGAATTTATAGCGGCTGTGCTTTCCACAAAATATAAGGTTTTGAAAACTATCGGAAATTTTAACAACGAAATTGGTCTGCCCCTCACCGTTTTATCCGTGAGAGAGGAGCACGAGATTGCCGTTCTTGAAATGGGAATCAGTGATTTCGGGGAAATGCACCGGTTAAGTAAGATAGCAAGACCGGATATCTGTGTTATGACAAATATCGGCAGGGG
>CAJTMZ010000060.1:19305-23060 GCA_910577445.1 uncultured Lachnospiraceae bacterium
TTTTTAAGGCAAAATCAGAAATCTTTGATTTTATGAACCCCGACGGCTATGTTTTTGTAAACGGAGACGATAATCTGCTTGCGAATATTTCGCAGAAGGAAAATCACAAAGCGGTGCATTTCGGTTTAAATCCCTCGAATGAGATTTATGCCGGAGGCGTGGAGGGACGGGGATTGTTCGGTTCCCGGGCCGTTATTCACATAAAGCTGGAAAATCAGTCTATGGAAATCTTTCCGGCGGAGATTCCCCTTCCGGGCGGGCATATGGTATTAAACGCGCTGGCGGCGGCTGGCGTGGGGAGGCAGCTCGGTCTTTCGGCGGATGAAATCAGAAAAGGGATTGCCAATGTGGAGGAAGTAGGGGGCAGGGGTAATGTGATGTCTCTTTCCCGCTACACGCTGATAGACGGAAGCTATAACGCCAATCCGGAATCCATGCGGGCCGCTATTGGTCTTCTGACTCTTTCGGAGGGCAGAAAAGTCGCGGTTCTTGGGGATATGTTTGAGCTGGGTGAGAGAGAAGAGGAACTTCACGCAGAAATCGGGTCCTATGCGCGGGAAAAGGAAATTGACGTCTTAATCTGCGTGGGCGGGCTTTCAAAAAATATGTATGAAATGGCCATACAAAGCGGCAGGGATAAGAAGAACAAAACGGAAATACACTATTTTGAAAACAGGGATAAAATGATACCTGAGCTTTCCGGTATTCTGAAAGAGGGAGATACCATACTGGTAAAGGCTTCCCATGGAATGCATTTTGAAAAGGTGGTTGAATTTTTGCAAAAAGGAAGCAGGTAATCAAAAACCTGCTTCCTCTTTTAATCTGAAATAAGTATCCATGATGATATTTTTCGTGTAGGCGCCTACCTTTTTCTGGTCTTCCTTTGACAGCTCTTTGATGTAAACGGGACTGCCGTATTCCAGAATTACTTTGGTCTTTTTGATTTTGGGCAGATGGTCTTCAAAAATATCGGCGGAATTGTAGATGGTCATGGGAATAATGGGACATCCCGCTTTTGCCGCGATTTTAAAGCTCCCTTCATGGAAATCCATAAAGGTATGATTGACTTTGTTTCTGGTGCCTTCGGGAAAAATGCAGATGGAGATGCCGGATTTCACCTTGTCGATGGCTGTCAGGATGATTTTCAGTCCCTGCTTTAAATCGTTTCTGTCAAGAAACAGACAGTGGAGATTTTTCATCCAGTTTACCAGGGAAGGATACCGCAGCATTTCTCTTTTGGCAATATAACCGGTGGGCCGGGGAACCCGCACATAGGTAATTAAAATGTCGAAATAACTTCTGTGATTTCCTATGTAAAGGACAGGTTCATCCTTCGGAACATTCTCTTCTCCTTTTACGATAATGGTAGTGCCGGCAAGGAATAAAACAACCCGGAAAGCCCATTTTACGATGGCAAGGGAGCTTTTGCCCTTAAAATCCATATTGAATTTGCCGATTATCCATTCCACTATTAAAAGGGGAATGCTCAGGATTAAGAACAGGATAACGAATGCAGCGACTAAAATAAACCGAATCATAGTAAATGTTATTTCCTTTCAGGTAAAATTAAGACCTTTAATAGTATAAGGGATAAGCGGGTTTTTGGCAATAGCTGGACTTCCCTGATAAACTCTGATAAAATAAAAGAAATTGATATCCGAATGCAGAAAAAGAGGAAAAATAAAATGGACAAAATTGCAGTCTTGATTCCGTGTTATAACGAGGAAAAAACCATTGCCAGGGTGGTAAGGGACAGTAAAAAGGCCCTGCCGGAAGCGGTGATTTACGTATACGACAACAATTCGACGGATAAAACGGCGGAAATCGCCAAAAGAGAAGGAGCGGTGGTGCGGAAAGAATACATGCAGGGGAAGGGGAACGTTATCCGCCGGATGTTCCGGGAAATCGACGCCCGCTGTTATATTATAGTGGACGGAGACGATACCTATCCCATGGAATTTGCCCCTGAAATGGCGGACAAGGTTCTGCATCACAACGCGGATATGGTGGTGGGCGACAGACTTTCCTCCACTTATTTTGAAGAGAACAAAAGGCCCTTTCACAACATGGGAAATTCTGTGGTGAGGGCAAGCATTAACCGTCTGTTTGGCTGTGAAATCAAGGATATTATGACCGGATTTCGGGCGTTCAGCTACGGATTTGTAAAGACCTTCCCGGTGCTTTCAAAGGGATTTGAGATTGAAACGGAGATGACAATTCACGCGGTGTATAACCATATGCAGATTGAAAACGTGGTGGTGGAATACAGGGACAGGCCCGAGGGAAGCGTATCCAAATTAAACACGTACACTGACGGGTTCCGGGTTCTGGGTATGATTTTCCGGCTTTACCGGGATTACAAGCCTTTTGGCTTTTTCAGTATTCTTGCACTGGTGCTCGCGGCAGCCGCAGTCCTTTTCTTCATTCCCGTACTGATGGAATATGTAGCCACGGGGCTGGTTCTGAAATTTCCCACGCTGATTGTCTGCGGCTTTGTTATGATGGCAGCCATTCAGTCGTTTTTTGCGGGACTTATTTTGTCCAACATGGCGTTGAAAAACAGAAGGGATTTTGAATACCGACTTACGCTGGTCTGTGAGAAGGAAGAACGTAAAAGGCAGGAAATGTGAGGAAAGAAGCATTGAAAAAACTGGTTTCACGGTGGTATCTGGTAATTACGGCAGGATTTTTACTGTTTGCGGGGCTTGTGTTTTTTATCTGCGGGGAAAACAGTGTGATAGCGGTTCACGATAATCTGGACCTGTTTATCCCGCAGTTCCAGATGATGAAGGACACAGGCACCTTCTGGAGCCACGGAAAAGAAGTGCCTTTTCTCGGAGGTATCAGCAGAGACGTGCTTCCCGCCGAGTTTTCCCTGTATACGATTTTATATATGATTTTACCGGCTTATCCGGCTTATATCGCAGGATATCTGCTCAAAGTAGTGACGGCGGTTTTTTCCTGCATTCTGCTTGCAAAGGATATGTATAAGGAAAAATACGATGATTATAAGCCTCTTGTGTGGCTTTTGGGGCTGTCGTACGGCGCCCTCAATGTGTTTCCGGCCTTTGGGATTCCCTTTGCGTCCATTCCCCTTGCGATTTATCTTTTCCGTAAAATCTACAGAGAACCGAAAGCAAAGTGGTATATTCTGTTGTTCCTTTACCCGCTGTTTTCCTATTTTTCTTATTTCGGACTTTTTATTCTGGCTTACATGGCGGCCGCTTTTATCTGGCTGTGGATAAAGGACAGAAAATTTCCGGCAAGGATTCTTCTGGCTGTCTGCGTGCTTTCGGCAGGCTGTATCGCCTGCGAGTACAGGCTGTTTAGGACAATGCTGTTTGGCGGCGAGGTAACTATCCGCTCCACCATGGAGGCCGGGAGCTTTACGGCAAAGGAGATTGCGGGAACTATAGGAGAAGTGTTTGCAAAAGGCATGTTTCATGCGGAAAGTATGCATACTTATCTGATATTGCCCGTCTGTATTTTTTATTTTTTCTATTTGAATATTTCTTATATAAAAAACAAAAGAATGAAAGCTGTTTTCCATGATTTATATAACCTGCTGATGCTGGTGATTGTCTTTAACAGTGTGATTTATGGAATTTATTACTGGGAAGGGTTCAGGAAGCTGGTGGAAACCTTATGCCCGCCGCTTACCGGCTGGCAGTTTAACAGAACGGTGTTTTTCAGCCCGTTTCTGTGGTACGGGGCTTTTTTTCTTGTTTTGAAGCGGCTGTATGAGAGCCGCCGCC
>CAJTMZ010000060.1:23082-26058 GCA_910577445.1 uncultured Lachnospiraceae bacterium
CGCCGCCAATCTGCTGGCTGTTTTGGCTCTGTTTCTTATTGTGCTGTCGGATACCCGTTATAATGATTTGTACCATACCTGCTTTGACCAGGCGTACCGGCTGATAAAGGGCGCGCCCTCCAACCGGCTTGGATTTGGGGAGTTTTATTCGGAGGAACTGTTTGAGGAGGCGAAGAAGGATATCGGATACGAGGGAGAGTGGTCCGCCGCCTACGGTTTTTATCCGGCGGTTCTGGAGTATAATAAAATTGCCACTCTGGACGGTTATCTGGGGTTTTATTCTCAGGAATATAAGGAGAATTTCCGCAGGATAATCGCGCCGGCTCTCGAGCGGGTGGAGGAAAGCAGGGAATATTTTGATACCTGGGGCGCGAGAGCTTATCTGTATTCAGGAACGGATTTATCCATTGTCAGCGCTGACCGGAACTGTCAGGTGACGGATAATAATATTTATATTGACGTGGAAGCCTTCAAGGAGCTTGGGGGAAGATACATTTTTTCAAGGATTGAGCTTGGCAATGACGAGGAAACGGGTCTGTTGCCGGTAGGGAGTTATAATCGGGAGGATTTGCCTTATACACTGTATGTTTATGAGGCTTTATAACATCATGCGTTTATTAAGTGAACTTTTAATTGGATATCTGGACTCTTTAACAGGGCATCTGGCGCTGGCGGCTTATCTGATGGCTGTGACAGACGAACGGGCGGTATGGGGGCGGCTGAAAAAATTGCCGCCCCTTCTCCTGTCTCCGCTTGTTGGCGTTTTGCTTTCTATGGGAATGTATGCCGTCCCGCAGTTGAGAATGTTTCAATATTATATTCTGTCTCTGGTGATTCTTGTCATGTGCACCCTTTGGGTGCGGTGGGTGTGGCGTTTCGGGTTCTGGCAGGCATTTGCCGTTACCTGTATGGCAGGTATCTTCCAGGTGGCAGACACCACCGTCACCATTATGATGTTTTCGGAAGGAAGTTTTCAATTTGCGATGACAGTCGGGCTGCATCTGGGCATCAGCGTTGCCACTGCCTTTCTGCTTTACAGGATGGGATTCGGAAAATGGTTTCGCCTGCTGATAGACAACGAATCCGCTCCGTGGCGGACAGCCCTTCTTCTTCTGGCATTGGAAGCCGCTATGGAGATGTTTCTCCGACTGGTAAACGGAATCCGGCCGGAATTTCTGGGGGTTTATTATCTGCTGGTGGTGGTGATGGTAGTCCTGATGGCGGTGCTGATGGTTTATCTGGCCCAGCGGTTCAACGCCGCCCGGAAAATACAGGTGCAGGAGGACATTATCGCCCGGCAGCGGCTTTATGAGCAGGACCTGGAGATTATCCGGCAGGAAGTGCGCGCTTTCCGCCATGACTATAAAAATCTTCTGGCAAACCTGTCCCGGCAGGCGGGAGAAGGGGAACTGGAGGAGCTGCGCCGCACGCTGTCCGAACTGGATGTGGGATTTGACCGGCGGATTGGAAAGAAAATTCAGGTATCCACCCAAATCGGCAATTTGCAAATCCCGGAGGCCCGCAGTCTTCTTTTAAGTAAACTCACTGATATGCGTAAGAAGAAAGTGGAATGCCGTCTGGAGGTGCTTTACCCTGTAATGTCTGTGGATATGGACATATGGGATTTTGTCCGCTGTCTTGGCATTCTGACAGACAACGCTATGGAGGCGGCGCTGGAAACCGGTGAGCCCTATGTGGAGATTGTTTTGCTGGTTCAGGGCAGAAGTCTGTTTCTTCGGGTGTCCAACCCATACATAAATACCATCGACCCGGGGAAAATGTGGGATGAGGGATGGTCCACCAAGGGAGCGGGCCGGGGAGTGGGGCTGTCAGGTTATCGGCGTATTGTGGACAGATATCCCAATGTCTCTATTGGCACAAGCTGGGAGAGCGGCGTATTTGTCCAGGAGCTGACAGTGGAGGGCAGGCCATGATTAAAATTTATCTTTGCGACGATGAGAATGCCGTCCGCCATCAGATAAAGGCGGCGCTGGAGTGGAAAATTTGCGTTGAAAACTATGATATGAAAGTGGCGTGCAGCGCGGCCGGCGCAAAGGAACTGCTGGCGGCGATGGAAAACGGTAAACAGGGCGTGTATTTTCTGGATGTGGAACTGAAGGACGGGGAATGGGACGGATTCCGTCTGGGAAGCGAAATCCGGCGTCGGGACCCCCACGGCATTTTAGTTTACATAACCAGCTATGGGGACCTGGCCTGGCGTACGTTCCAGTATCATCTGGAGGCGTTCGACTACATTGTCAAGGGATTGGAGCCGATTGGACCTTTGGCGGCACAATGTCTGGGCGAGATACACGAGCGTCTGCTGGCGGAGCGTCAGGCGCCGACGGAAACGTTCACCCTTCGAACGGGAGAAATGGTGCGCCATATCCCATTAAGCGATATCCTTTACTTTGAAACGGCCTCTGCGCCCCACCACGTGATTCTCCATACATCCGGCAGCCGGATGGATTTTTTGGGAAGCCTCAATGAACTGGAAGTTCAGTTGGGAGCTTCGTTTATCCGCACGCACCGCTCCTACCTGGTTGCGGCGGATAAGATTGAAGCGGTGGATTTGAAACACAATAAGCTGTGGGCCGGCGGACGCGAGTGCCTGCTTTCCCGGACCGGGAAAACAAAGCTGCGTAAAAAACAGGAGGAATCCGGTTAAGTTTCCTCCTAATCCGTTTAGGAAATTTTGCTGTTCATTCAGGAAATTTGAGCCACGAAGCCTCTTTTTTATGATATGTTTTCAGTGTCGGAACAGAATGGAAAAAGGAGGTGAGAATATGGCAAAAGAACGTTTTGTGGAAGTCTACTCTCAGGGCATCGTTAATGTGGCTAAGGTAATCGTTGATACGGAAACCGGCGTAAATTATCTGCTGGCTTCCCATGATTTGAGAGTGGGAACGGGACTGACAGTTATGGTTGACAAGGACGGCAAGCCAGTTGTCACCCCCATTGACTAAAAAATTTTAT
>CAJTMZ010000061.1:0-3507 GCA_910577445.1 uncultured Lachnospiraceae bacterium
CTGTCATAAAGAAATAATGGCGTTACGGCCCCCTTTTTGCTATAATAAAAAGAGTTTCAGAAACAGCAGGAAGGGGACAGTGTCATGGAGCATAAAACGGAAATCAAGCCGCCTGTGGAGGTGCGTTATCGAAAGGAGCTTTTGGCGCTTAAGGAGTCGGATACCGGGAAAAAACCTGAAAACTGGCAGTTATCGCCGAAGGCGGTCAGGACTTTTATTTTGGGAAGCAGGGAACCGCTTTCCTTAAACGGGGAAAAGATTGCCATCCGGAGAAAATATTTAGGCAACGACGCCCTGGTGGAGCGCTGCATCATCACGCTTGCGGGAAACAGAGGGCTGATGCTGGTAGGAGAGCCCGGAACGGCAAAGACCATGCTCTCCGAGCTTTTGTCTGCGGCCATCAGCGGAACAAGCACGAATACCATTCAGGGAACGGCGGGCACTACGGAAGACATGATTAAATACGGCTGGAACTATGCGCTTTTGCTGGCCAAAGGGCCGGTGCGGGAAGCGCTTGTTCCGGCCCCTTTATATTTGGGGATGGAAAAGGGGATTCTTACCAGGTTCGAGGAGATTACCCGTACCCCGGCGGAGATTCAGGACAGTTTAATCTCCGTTCTCAGCGACAAGGTGCTAAACGTGCCGGAGCTTGGCGGGGAGGGGCTTTTGTTTGCAAGAGCGGGCTTTAACGTAATCGGAACGGCCAATACGCGGGATAAGGGCGTCAACGAGATGAGCAGCGCCTTAAAGAGGCGTTTTAATTTCGAGACCGTGATGCCGGTAAAGGATGTGGCGCTGGAAAAGCAGATTATCATAAACGAGGTGGAGGCATTGACCCGTGAAAGCAAAATAGATATGCCGGTGGACGAGGATGTGGCGGAAATACTGGCATCCACTTACCATGAGCTTCGGGAAGGAACCTCCTCCATGGGCCACCGCATTGACAAACCGTCGGCGGTTATGAGCACGGCGGAAGCGGTTTCGGTTTACTACCAGACGATGATGACGGCTTATTATTATGGGGATTCCCGAATGGATTTGGGGTGTCTTGTGCAGAATCTGACGGGAGCGGTGCAGAAAGAAAACAGCGACGACATGGAAAAGCTGCGGAGTTATTTTCAGACGGTGGTGCGGGATAAGGGAGGCAAAGAAGGGGGCTTATGGAACAGCTATTACGAGGCCAGGAAGTATCTGGGGTAAGTAAAAATCCCGGGAAAGGAGCGGATTATGGCGGGCCTTTGGTGTTTTTTCCGGTACGCCACCACAGTCCCGTCTGCGCGTTTCATCTGCAGAGGGTAATAAGCGCTTACGAGCCTTGCTGTATCCTCATAGAAGGTCCCGAGAACGCCCGTGATATGATTCCCGTTCTGGCTCATAAGGACACGAAAGCGCCCGTGGCTCTTTACTATTTTTATAAAGACAAAAAGGGACTTCTGGGGGAGGAGAAGGAGGATTACAAATGCTATTATCCCTTTCTCGACTGCTCGCCGGAGCTTGTGGCAATCCGGGAAGCGGAGAAAAGAAAGATTCCGGCGCGCTTCATCGACCTTCCCTACGGGGAAATCCTTCTGGGGAGCGGAAAAAATCGGCGGACCTACAACGACGATTATCTGCTTGGCAGAAGCAGGTACATAAAGCTTCTGTGTGAAAAAACGGGGCTTCGCAGTTTTGATGAAATCTGGGAAAAATATTTTGAAATCGGCGGCCTTTACATGGAAACGGAAGTCTTTTTATCTAAGATGAGCGCATACTGCGGACTGTCAAGGAGCCACACGCCGGCGGAGGAGCTTTTGGAGGACGGCTGCCTTTTACGGGAACAGTACATGGCGCAGCAGATTGCCAAAGCAAGCCGGGAATATCCGAAAATTCTGGTGGTTACGGGCGGCTTTCACACAGACGGCTTAAAGGCGCTTCTTGCGGAAACAGAAGGGGGTTTTTCCTATACCGGAAAAAAGGTGAAGCTCCACGATATCCCATCCGAAAATCAGGGAGTTTATCCCCTTTCATACTCCATGGAGGCCGCGGACGCTTTAAACGGTTACGCCAGCGGAATGCAGTCTCCGGGCTTTTATCAGAAGGTGTGGGAGGGGCTTGAAAAGGAGGGCGCGCCGGAGAAAGTGTATGAACAGGCGGTGCTTCACCAGCTTATCGGCGCGGGCAGGGCGGCAAGAAGAAAAAAGGAAGCGATTTCCTCCTACGACGAAATCTGCGCTTTGGTGATGGCAAAGGATTTGGCCCTTCTTCGGGGAAAACGGGAGCCGGGGCTTTTTGAACTGCGGGACGCGGCCCTTTCCTCCTTTGTGAAAGGGGAATGCAATCCCTCCACGGATTTGCCACTGCGAATCCTTGAGGAAATCAATACGGGAAAACAGGTGGGAGCGCTCTGCGAAGGCGCGCCGCGTCCGCCGCTTTTGTCTGATTTCGAGGAAAAGTGCAGAAAATATGGCTTCAGGATTCAGACCTCCGCTAAAAGCGAGGTGACGCTGGAATTATTTACAAAGAAAAAACATCTGGAGATGAGCCGCTTTTTGTACCAGATGGAATTTCTGGAGACGGGATTTGCCAGAAGAATAAAAGGGGCGGATTTGGTAAACAGAAAGGATAAAAACCGGATTCGGGAAATATGGAGCTACCGGTTTTCCAGTCAGGTGCTGGCGGCCCTTGTGGACGTGTCGATGGCTGGCGGGACGGTTTTGGAAGCGGCAAGGACGCAGCTTTTAAAAACTTTTGATAAAAGCTGCAGCAGTAAGGACGCCGCCCGGCTGATGACCCGGGGATTTTTGATGGGATTTTTAAAAGAGCAGGAAGAATTTGGGGAACACATGGACGAAGTCCTGAAAAAGGACGGGGACTTCTTTTCCCTGGCGGAAGGCTTTTCCCATCTGCGGATGCTCTATGAACTCAGGGAGCTGTATCAGGCGGCGGATTCCAGGGAACTTACGGGGCTTTTGGAAATTGCTTTCCAGAAAATCATCCAGCTTTTGCCGTCCATGGGAACGGTGAAAGACGAACGGCAGTGGGAGTGTATGGAACACTGTCTTTCCCTTTATCAAATCACCGGAAAGCCGGCGTTCGTCCGTTTCCGCAGGCTGCTTTTGGAGGCTTTTGAAAGGCTTTTGAAAGGCCGGGAAATATCGCCGGGATTGGAGGGAGCGGTCCTTGGGCTGCTCTATGGGTATGACGGAAGCTATGACGGACGGATAAAGGCGACGGCGTCGGGCTATCTGCAGGGAACCGCCGAGCAGCGCCGGAAAAGCGGCGCGTTTTTGCGGGGCCTGTTTTTTACGGCGCGGGATTTTGTTTTTTCGGGACAGGGATTTCTGCCCATGATAGACGGGCTTTTAAAGGAACTTTCCGGGGAGGCTTTTATGGAGCTTTTGCCGGAGCTGCGGCAGGCTTTCGGCTATTTCACACCTCTTGAAATCGACAGGATTGCGAAAGAGGCGGCGGCCTTAAACGGAGCGGAAAAGAAAGCGCTCTTTAAGGGAAGAAGCGTTTTGCCGGCGG
>CAJTMZ010000061.1:3529-25872 GCA_910577445.1 uncultured Lachnospiraceae bacterium
TATGAATATGGGGAGGCTCTGGATAAGTACGCGGGTATGCGCCAGAGTATGCGGGGAAAAGCAGAATGAATACCAGTCAGTTAAACAGATGGCGCCTGATTTTAGGGAGCTACGCAAAAAATCAGATGAGTTTTGACGGCAGCGCCGGACTTTCGGAAGGAATTTCCTGCATGGATTTGGAGGAGGTGCTGGACTTTCTCTACAACAGGGAGCAGGGGGAGGACGTCCGCAAAGGAGGAACGGAAGCCAGTCATTTGACGGCCGCTTCCTGGATTACCCGGATACGGAGGCTTTTTCCCAAAGAGACGGTGGAGATATTGGAGCGTCATGCGCTGGATAATTACGGAATGACAGAGCTTTTGACCGATAAGGAGGTTCTTGAGAAGTTAGAGCCCAACCAGGAGCTTTTAAAGACCATCCTGCAGTTAAAGCATCTGATGAAAGGCGAGGTGCTGGACGCCGCGAGAAGAATTATCAGGAAGGTGGCGGATGAAATCGCGGAAAAGCTGCAGCAGGATATCCGGCGTTCCCTTCTCGGGAGAATCGACAAAAATGCAAGCAGCCCTGTACCCTCTATAAGGAATCTGGATATTCAAAAGACCATCCGTAAAAATTTAAAGCATTATGACAGGGAAAACCGGCAGCTTCAGATTGAGCAGGTGTATTTCAACAGACGGACCAGAAATTACAGCACCTGGCGGGTGGTAATCGCCGTGGACGAGAGCGGTTCCATGTTGGATTCGGTGATACACAGCGCGGTGATGGCGGGCATCTTTGCAAGGCTTCCCATGCTGGACACACGGCTTGTTATCTTTGACACGCAGGTGGTGGATTTGAGTTCCCAGATGGAGGATGTGGTGGCCACCCTTATGAGTATTCAGTTAGGAGGCGGCACCTATATTGCGGGAGCTTTGCAGTACTGCGAAGGGCTGATAGAAAATCCCCACAGAACCATGGTGGTGCTGGTTTCCGACCTGTGCGAGGGCGGCAGTATTTCCGGGCTTTTGGGGGTAAGCCGCGGCATCATAGAAAGCGGAGCAAAGCTGATTTGCCTGACGGCCCTTGACGGCGACGCCAACCCGGTTTACGACAGGAATACCGCCCAGCGCCTTGCGAATATGGGAGCCCATGTGGGGGCAATGACGCCGGAAGCGCTGGGAGATTTTATGGGAAAAATTATGAACGGGTGACGGCAGAATGCATGATAGAAGGAATTAAGAAATGGATACAGTGAAAGCCCTGATTAAAAATGTAGACGAGGATTATCTGACCGGTCTTTCCAACAAAGGAACGGTAAAACGGGCGGCTAAGGATTTGGAGAAGGAAAGCCCTGTTCTTACATGGACAGACGAGGGGGCAGAGATTGCCTTAAAGGAAGAAAAATGCGTGATTCGCGCTCCTCTTACGGAAAGCGGCTGTACCTGCCCTTCCCGCAGCATTTGCCGGCATATCGTGACGGCGGTTTTATGGATGAAAAAGGAGCTGGAGAAGGAGGCTTCGGGCCAGGAAGAAGAGCGCTGTGAGCGTTTTCAGGAAATTCTGGATATTCCGGCGGAAAAATTAAAGCGCGCATGCGGCAGCACCCGGTACAGGAATTTTCTTGCCCATATACGGAACGGCGCGCTGCCGCCTGTGGAGGAAAGCTCTGTCGTGACGGTGTCGCTCCCCTGGGACAAAGCGACGGTAAAGCTGCTTTTGCCCTTTTCCGGTTCCTCCTGCACCTGCCACAGCAGGGAGCTTTGCGCTCATAAAGCGCAGGCCGTGCTGGCCTATCAACTGGCAAGAAAAGCGGTAACCCTCGCGCGGTTAGAGACCCTTTTGGACGAGGAAAATTCCCTTGACGAAAAGCTGGTTTTTAAAGCCGCCGATTCTGTCTGCGAAACTCTCTGCCAGCAGATGGGAGTGGGTCTTTCCAGACAGTCTCCCGAGGAAACGGAAAGTCTGGAACGCCTTGCCATTATCGCGCACAGAGCGAAGCTTCCCTTGCTGGAAAGCAGTCTGCGCGCGCTTTGCGGCAGCTACGAGCAGTATTTTTCACGTTCGGCAGCCTTTCGGGGCGAGGAGCTTTTAGGCAATATGCTGTCCCTTTACCGTCTGGCCGGAGAGCTGAAAGCGGCGGCAGGTTCCGGAGAGGAATCAAAGGAGAACGGGGCAGACGGAAGAAAAGAAAAAATGCGCGCTCTGGCCGGAAACTTCCAGGACACCTATGAGCCGGTGGGGAAACTCCATCTGGCGGCTATGGGAGGGAGGAGTTTTTCAAGCAAGACGGGATACGCGGGAGAAATCTATTATTTTCTGGAGACGGAGCAGAAAATGTGGTACACCTGGACGGATGTCCGGCCTACCATATATGGGGAAAGCCGCCGCCGGCCGCCGGCAAATTCTAACGGGGCCATGGCGCCCTGGGGGCTTGACTGCAGCAGGGCGGAGCTTCAAAATCTGGAATTTGATTTGCAGAACGCAAAAGCCGCCTCGGGCGGGCGGCTGTCGGTGAGCCAGGAATCCAGAGGCGAAATTACCGGAAACAGAAGCCTTGGAAATGAAAATATCTGCGGGATGATTTGGTGGGATTTTGAGAAGATGCTGAAGGATTACTTCTTCGGCGGCCTTAAATCCGGCGGAAAACGGGATTTTGCGGCGCAGGAAGAGCCTGCCGGCGGGCAGGCGGAAAACTTTGGCATGGCGGAAAACGGACAGGGCAGGAGAGAAAAACTGGCGCTTGCCGGGGCCGTCAGATGGGACGAAACGGTTTTTGATACCGTAAGCCAGAGATTTACATGGAGCGTTTTCGACAGTCAGGGAAGAGCGCTTTTTATTTCCGTGAAATATACAAAGGAGGAGAAGATGACCGTTCAGCTTCTTGAACGGATGGAAAAGCGGCTAAGGGGACGCGGATTTGAAGATATTGTATTTTTCGGAAGCCTTTATCTGGACGGGGAGGGGCGGCTGTGCCTGTATCCCATTGAAGTGTTTTTCGGAGAGGCTTATGGGAAACAGGAAGCCCCGGCGGCTGCGGCAGCCGAAAGCGGCGGCGTTTCATGGGAAATTCTCACCTCTATGAAGCAGTACCTGCAGGAAGCGGAAAAAAGTCTTTTGGATATTTTTTACTCCGGCACAAATTCATTCTGGGAGGAAGTGCTAAGCGGCCTTGTTTCCCTTGCGGAAGACGGCGAAAGGCTGGGGCTTCATCAGGCGGGAATCTGTTTTTCCCGTATCGCAGAGCTTTTGAAAGGAAAGAGGCACCAGATGGAATTTGAGCCGGGACCGGTAATCGAGGTTATGGAGGAACTGCTTTCCTATATCCGCGCCTGCAGGGAAAAGCTTTCGTATGATATGGCGCTTGCGGTGATGAAAAATAAGAATTTCAGAAAGGGATGATTTCAGATGAATTTTAAAGACGAACGCAATTATCAGAAATTACTGGAAACACTGGAAAACCTGCAGCTTTCAGAAGAAAATCAGAAGCTGGCGGAGGAATATCTTGATATGACGGCGCCGGAAAACAGAGAGCTCCTTCAAAAAGCGCGGCGGCAGGACCTGTCCCAACTGGACAGGAACAAGGTGGGGAAGTGCAGGGATTATATGGGGCATTTGCGAAAGCGCGGCAGAACCGAGGAGCTTTCCCGCTTTGTGCGCTTTGTGGCCGCGGTTTCGGGTTCCACCGCTTACTTTGCGTTTATTCTCTACGGGTGGAACACGGATTCCGTTAAAGAATTTCTGACAAAGGAACAGGAAACGGCAATCAGGGCGGAAGGGATTGTGTGGAACAATTACGGGCTGAAAAAGGCGGCGGCTAATTTGGCACAGAACAATACGGAGATTTTAAGGAAAGCCATGAAGCTGTGTTATCACCGGCACGGCAATGCCGAGACGCTTCTGGCGGCGATGGTGCTCTATAACACAAAAGTGGAAAGCCAAGAGAAAGGTCTGCTTAAAAAGCTGCTCACAAAGGAAAAACCAAACGAGGAATTGAAAGGAGTTATAAACTGTCTGGAGACAAATCTGGTTGACAGCATTCCCAATATGTTTACCGGTGCAGAGCCGCCAAAGGCGGAAATGGACGAACTGATGAACTATGTGCGCCGGGCGGAGGGCGGAGCTTTTCCCGAGAGGATTGCCCGGATTATCCGGGGAAGAAAAACGGAAGAGTATTTAACGCTTCTTCTTTCCGGGGCGGCCTTTCTGGGGATAGAACACTCAAAAAAATGCATGGCTTTTCTTTGCCTTGCGGCGGCTATGGACGCGGAAAGCGGACGCACCACCACACTGGATGTTTGCCTCGATATCGGAGGATATAAATGGTTTCTGGCTCATGTGGAGGCATTAGAGGAGGCTTTGCCCATAAGAAAAGAGGACTATGTGCTCTGGTGCCTGAAAAACAAGGCGGGCGGCGGTCTGGGACGCATGATAAGAAATTATCCCGGGATGATAAAGGGGATGCTTTCGGAGATTTCCACGGAAAATTACCAGTATCTGCTACAGGAAGTGGCGGATAACAGCCCAAAGCTCTTTCAGGAGATTAACGCTTCCGCGACGGGAGAATATGAAAGGAAGATGGCAAAGGAATTGACGGCCCGCTACACGGTGGGACAACAGGAGGCTGTCAGCTACCTTTTAGGAGAAGCGGAGATAGACGTGTTGTATCCTTACATACCAAAATGGAGAGACACCGTGCAATATTACAGCTATGATTACAATAGAAAGCTTGCCGCGCTTTTGAAGGATAAAAATATGCAGCAGATGTACCGCAGGTCGGCGGTTTTAGAGGGAATGTGCCTTAAAATCTCCCATTTTAGTTATATGAAAGGCGCTTACCGCGTGGTAGACAAAGAAATATTGAAGGAAATCCTCACTCTTTTTGAGGAGGAAAAGGTTCCCGCCGGTTACCAGCTCGAAATGCTGGGCAGCATATACGACAGTTTTTATCAGGAGAAGCAGAAAACAAACTTTCTCAATAACTGTGTTGTTCTCCTGTGCGGAAAAAGGGAGTGGGAGGATACCTTTGTATCCTATGCAAAGGAGGGAACGCCCGCCGTCCGTTTTCTCTGCATCCGTGTGCTTGACGTTCACTTTAAGGAGTACCGGGACATACTTTTATCCTGTGCCATGGACGGTTCCAAGCAGGTAAGGGAGCTCCTTTCGGCGGTGTATGGAAGCCATAAGGAGTGGGAGCCGGAAATAAAAGAAATGCTGTCTTCACGGAAATCCCAGGAGAGAGAACTTGCGGTGAGCGTACTGAAACAGTGGGGCGCATCCTCTTACCGAGAGGCGTTTGAAGCGGCCCTTTCGGTGGAAAAGAGCAAGAAGATAAAGACCCTTCTGGAAGAATGCCTGGGGATGGAAAGGGAGTCCGATGCGGCCGGGCCGGCCAATGGGGGAGAAAAAAGCCTGAATGATTTGGCCAGGGAAATCCTAAAGGGCGGAAAGAAGCGCAAGGTTTCCTGGGCTTATGAGACGCCGTTCCCGGAGGTGCACAGACAGGACGGCACGATTGCGGAGGAAGATTATCTGACCGCCATACTTGTGGCTTATGCGGATATGGGAATACCGGGCGTAAACAAGGACGCGGCAAGGCTTGCCTGTGCTTTACAGGCAAAGGAGCTGGCCGATTACGTAAACGTGCTGTTCGGAAAATGGCTGGACGGCGGGGCGGAAGCCAAGAAAAAGTGGGTGCTCTATGCCGCCTCCATTCACGGCGGGGACGCCATTGTCCCTGTTTTGAACGAACAGATTAAGGAATGGCCTAAGGCGTCAAGAGGCGCCATGGCGGCGGAGGCGGTGAAGGCGCTTTCCGTAAACGGCAGTTCCACGGCGCTTTTGCTGGTGGACCAGATTGCCCGGAAGTTCAAGTTCCGTCAGGTAAAAACAGCCGCGGCGGACGCCTTAACCTACGCGGCGGGGCAGCTTGGCATTACCCGGGAAGAGTTAGAGGACAGGATTGTGCCGAATCTGGGTTTTGACGAGAGAATGGAGCTTACCTTTGACTACGGCGGAAGATGTTTCAAGGTGCTTTTATCGCCTGCTCTTGAACTGGAGGTCTACGATGAAAACGAAAAGAGGCTGAAAAATCTTCCGGCCCCCGGCAAAAAGGACGATGCCGAAAAGGCGGAGGCGGCCAGCGCGGCGTTCAAGCTCCTGAAAAAGCAGCTTAAAACGGTGGTATCAAACCAGAAGATGCGTCTGGAGCAGGCTTTAAGCGCAGAGCGGACGTGGCAGGTGGAAAAGTGGAAAGCGCTTTTCGTGAAAAATCCCATTATGCACCAGTTTGCAACAGGGCTTATCTGGGGACTGTACGAGCAGGGCGGGCTTAAGGCCACCTTCCGCTACATGGAGGACGGAAGCTTTAACACGGTGGACGAGGAGGAATACGAGCTTCCCGGCGAGGGCAGCATCGGTCTGGTTCATCCCATCGAGCTTTCGGAGGAAGAACTGGCGGCGTGGAAAGAACAGCTTTCGGATTATGAGGTTACGCAGCCCTTTGAGCAGTTGGAACGCCCTGTTTACCGGCTTACGGAGGAGGAAAAGGGACAAAAGGAGCTTACCCGCTTTGGCGGCAAGCTGTTAAACGGCCTTTCCCTGTCAGGGAAGCTGCAGGGGTTTGGCTGGTACCGGGGAAGCGTGCAGGATGCCGGCGGTTATTATACCTTCTACAGGGAGGACGGCGATACCGGAGTGGAACTGGAATTTTCCGGCTGCTTTGTGGGGGATGAAAACGAGGAAGTGACCGTTTACGGGGCGGTATTTTATCAATCCGGTACGGTGAAAAGAGGCAGCTATGTATACGATACCGTAAAAAAAGAACACCAGCGCCAGCTCTCGGAGATAAGCCCCCGTTATTTCAGCGAGATTGTGCTGCAGCTTACGAAAGCCACGGCCTCAAGCAAAGAACAGCTATCCTATCCGGAATGTAAAAACAGCTAAGCCTGGCAGACAGCGGGCCGGTCTGCCAACAGGCGGGCCGGCTCTTACAAAAGGACGCTTTCAGCGGTACTTTCGCACTGCGAAAAGGCACAGAATGGTCTGGACGGCCTGACTGATAAGGAGCCCCCAGAGATAGCCGTGGATGCCCCATAAAGGAATGCCGAAGAACACGAAAGCAAGGCGCACCATCAGGCTTACCATGCTGTATGTAAAGGTAAGGCCCGTTTTGCCGAGGCCGTTTAAGATGCTGCCTAACATGCTGGCAATGTACATAAGAGGGCAGAGGAAGCTCAGGACAATGATGAAGCTTCCCGCAAGGGCGCTCTGATAAAGTAAATTTCCGAGAAATTTTCCGGTGCATAAAAAGAAGCCGGTGAAAAGAATACCGAGAAAAAAGCCGTAGCGGATGGACTTGTATACGGCTTTTTTGATGGTGGACATATTGTCCGCGGCGTCGGCTTCGGATACGATTGGCAGAAGCAGCACACAGATGGAGTTGGTGATGGCCCCGGGAAAAAAGATAAGGGGCATTGCCATTCCCGTAAGGACGCCGTAAATGCTAAGGGAGGCGGCATTATCATAGCCATAGCTCATCAGCCTGTTGGGGATGAAGATGGCTTCTATGCTCTGGAGAAAATTGATGATAACTCTGTTGAGCGACAAGGGAACCGCCAGCTTCAAAAGACGCCCTCCGGCGACGAGGAAGGAGGAACGGCTGACCGAAAGAAGAGGGCCGTAGTTTTTAGGCGTCACATGGTCAAAATGGGCCCGAACGGCAATCAGCGACACCAGCATGGAGGCACTTTCACCAATCACCAGCCCCACCACCGCAAAGTTGATGGTGAGGGTCATGTTGTGTTTCAGGCACAGAAAATAAATCAGGTATACGCTTCCTACGCGGATAATCTGTTCGGACAACTGGCACAGGGAGGGGACCCCTGTTTTCCTTATGCCGTAAAAATAGCCGTTGATGCAGGAGTGGACCGTTGCCATGGGAATGGACAGGGCGATGATGCGCAGAAGCGGCGCCGTCCGCTCTTCCATAAGAAAATATACCGCAATCCAGTCGGCCTGACAGTAGATGCCCGCCGCGCATAAAACGGAGAGCGTCATGGAAAGCGCAAGGCCGGTAAACAGATGCAGGGCGGAGGAGCGGTAATCCTTTGTAACGGTTTCTCCGGCAACATATTTGGATATGGCCGTCTGCATACCGGCAACGGTGAGAGAAAAAGAAAGGGCAAGGACGGGAGAAATCAACTGATAAAGCCCCATGCCCTCGGCCCCAAAAAGCCGGGATAAAAAAATGCGGTAGAAGAATCCGATAAAGCGGCTTAAAAAGCCGGTGAGTGTGAGAATAATCGTCCCCGTTACCAGAGGACTTGTATTTCGTCTTTTTAACATAAAATATCACCGGAAGCGGCAGGCCCGGCGGCAAAGAATCTGGAAATTGCCGTCTGTGCCTTTAAAAGGCGGGCTGGCGCATAGATTACTTGGTTTTAATATATGCTTTCTGTCTCATTGACAGAACCATTCCAAAATGCTATAGTAAGGATTGTTAAAACCTAGTGAAATGATAGGAATAAAAAAGCAGTGAAGCTGACATAATCATAGAAAGTAAAAATGCAGCACAGAAATGAGGAAAAAATGGATAATATTATCTATCTGGACAACGCAGCCACCACCAAAACCTCGAAAGAGGTTCTCTCCGCCATGCTCCCTTACTTTTCGGAGCATTACGGAAACGCCAGCACCATTTACCGGCTGGGAGGGGAGAGCAAAAAAGCGGTTGCAGAGGCAAGGGAAAGGATTGCGGAAAGTCTGGGAGCGGACAGCTCTGAAATCTATTTTACGGGAGGCGGTTCCGAAGCGGACAACTGGGCGCTTATCGCCGCGGCGGAGGCTTACGGGGATAAGGGAAAGCATATCATTACCTCAGCCATTGAACACCACGCCGTTTTGCACACCTGTGAATATCTGGAGAAGAGAGGTTTTGAGGTCACTTATGTGGACGTGGACGAAAACGGAATCATTAAGACACAAGAGCTGGAAAAGGCAGTCAGGCCGGATACCATACTGATTTCGGTGATGTTTGCCAACAATGAAATCGGAACCCTTCAGCCCATAGCCGAAATCGGGGAAATTGCCAGAAAAAAGGGGATTTTATTTCATACCGACGCCGTGCAGGCCTACGGCCATGTACCGGTCAATGTGGACGAACTGAACATTGATATGCTAAGTGCAAGCGCCCATAAGCTCCACGGGCCTAAGGGTGTGGGATTTCTTTATATCCGCAAGGGCGTGAAGATTCGCTCTTTTATCCACGGAGGGGCGCAGGAAAGAGGCCGGAGAGCGGGAACGGAAAACGTGCCGGGAATCGCGGGATTTGGCGCAGCCGTAAAAGCGGCTTTTTCGGAAATGGAAGAAAGCAATGCAAAAATACAAAGGCTCAGAAACTATCTGATAGAAAAAATGTTAAAGGAAGTTCCCCACTGCCGTTTAAACGGGGACAGAAAAAAGCGTCTTCCCAATAACGCAAACTTCAGCTTTGACTTTATCGAGGGGGAATCCCTTCTGATGATGCTGGATATGAAAGGAATCTGCGCTTCCAGCGGTTCGGCGTGTACCTCGGGCTCTCTTGACCCGTCCCACGTGCTTCTGGCAATCGGACTTCCCCATGAAAGAGCCCACGGCTCGCTGCGCCTTACTTTAAGCAGGGAAAACACCATGGAGGAAATGGATTACGTGGTGGAGGCCGTAAAGGATATTGTGTACAGACTGCGGCAGATGTCGCCCCTTTACGAGGATTTTTTAAAGAGCCATAAATGACTTGTCAGCCGGAAAATCTGCACGTTGCAAATGACCGCGCAGAACAAAGAAAAATAAGGAGTGGGAGAACATGTACAGCGAGAAAGTGATGGACCATTTTACCAATCCCAGGAACATGGGAGAGATAGAAAATCCCAGCGGCACGGGAACAGTGGGAAATGCCAAATGCGGGGATATAATGAGGATTTACCTTGATATTGACGAAAGCCAGGTGATACAGGACTGCAAATTCAAAACCTTCGGCTGCGGGGCCGCCGTGGCTACCAGCAGTATGGCAACGGAGCTGGTAAAGGGAAAGACCGTTCAGGAAGCCCTTCTTGTGACAAACAAAGCCGTGATGGAGGCGTTAGACGGGCTTCCGCCTGTGAAGGTACACTGCTCTTTGCTTGCGGAGGAGGCCATTCATGCCGCTCTTTGGGATTATGCGGAGAAAAACGGCATTACAATCGAAGGGCTGAAGAAGCCGAAAAACGATATCCATGAGGATGAGCCGGAGGAAGAATATTAGAGACAAAGCCTGCCATAGACAGCAGGGCGCGGACTTGGAAAGCAGGGCAGCAAAATGAAAAAGAAAGTAGTGGTAGGCATGTCGGGGGGAGTGGATTCCTCCGTGGCCGCCTGCCTGTTAAAGGAGCAGGGATATGAGGTAATCGGAATCACCATGCAAACCTGGGAGGATGAGGAGAGAGCGTTTGTGGAAGAAAACGGCGGATGCTGCGGCCTTGAAGCGGCGGAGGACGCTGGCAGAGTTGCCCGTATCCTTTCCATTCCCCATTACGTGGTGAACTTTAAAAAGGAATTTCGGGAAAAGGTAGTGGATTATTTTATCACGGAATATTTAAGCGGCAGAACGCCCAATCCCTGCATTGCCTGCAACAGATATGTAAAGTGGGAGTCTTTGCTTCGGCGCGCGATGGAAATCGGGGCGGACTATATTGCCACGGGCCATTACGCCAGAGTGGAAAAGCTGCCAAACGGCAGATATGCCGTCCGCAATTCCGTTACCGCCCGGAAAGACCAGACCTACGCCCTTTATAATCTGACCCAGTTCCAGTTGTCCCGTACGCTGATGCCGGCAGGGGATTATACCAAGGACGAAATCAGAAGCATTGCAGAGAAAAACCATCTGCCCGTGGCCCAAAAAAGGGACAGCCAGGATATCTGTTTTGTGCCGGATGGGGATTACGCCGGATTTATCAGAAGGGCGGCGAATAAAGAACTTTTGGAGAATCTGCCAGAGGGACTTCCGAGAGAGATTCCCAAAGAAGGAAACTTTGTCTCCGAAGACGGACGCGTTTTGGGAACCCATAAAGGAATCATTCACTATACGGTGGGACAGAGAAAGGGCCTGAATCTTTCCATGGGCCACCCGGTATTCGTATCGGAGTTGCGCCCTAAAACCAATGAAGTGGTTATCAGCGACAGCGACGTTTTCCGGACCAGGCTTACCTGCAGCCGGATTCAGTTTATGGGAATGGAGGATTTGCCAAAGCCCCGGAGACTTTGGGCGAAGATAAGGTATGCCCACAGGGGAGAGTGGTGCGAGGCTGTCCGCACAGGGGAAGATGCAATTTCATGCACTTTTGAGCACCCTGTACGGGCTGTCACGCCGGGACAGGCAGTGGTATTTTATGACGGGGAATATGTTATGGGGGGCGGCATTATTTTATAGCCGCCACCGTAATGAAAAGTTGATGGGCCTGGACGCACTGTCACAGAGCCTGAACGTAAAATGAAATATGCGCAGGCCCGGGATATGAAATCAAAAACGCCGGGGTGCCGTGCTATGAGAGAGGGCGTTAAAGCCGATGAAACTCCGGTGAACGCTTCTCAAAAGCGGCGTAATAGCGGAAGCCGCAGGCCGTAAGGATTTCCGCCGCCCGCTCGAAGCCTCTTGCGACCGCCCCGGGCTTATGGGCGTCCGAGCCTATGGTGACGATTTCCCCGCCTAAAGCCCTGTATTTTTTTAAAATGCCGGTGCAGGGATTCAACTCCTTAAGGCCGTAGGAAATGGCGCCGGTGTTGAGTTCGATTCCCTTTTCTTTTTCAATCAGGGTTTCCAGAATCCTGTCCAGGATATCGCTGTAATCCTCATAGCGGTAGTTTTCATCCTTTGTTTTCCCGTAACGGACCACATAATCCAAATGCCCGTAAACATCAAAGTTGTCAAAAGCCTTTAAATTATCCAGAATGGAAGAAAAATATTCCCTGTATGCCTCCTCATCGGAACGCCCCTCGTAAAAAGGCGGAAAATAGGGGTCTTTTCTGTTGCACAGATGGGAGGAGGCTATGATAAAATCAAAATCATAGCTTTTGGCATAAAGGGCAAGCTCCCTTTTCAGGTGGGGCTGAACACCCAGCTCCACGCCGAATAAAAGCCGGATTTTTCCGGCATATTTTTCCTTATACTTCGCCAGCTCGTAAAGATAGGAGTCGGTATTGAGTTCAAACATTCCATCGCTTTCGGCATCTGAGTAAACAAAATCCATATCCAGATGCTCCGTAAAGCACATGGTGGAAAGTCCGAGTTCGATTCCCTTTAAAATCATATCCTCCATAGGGGCGGTGCTGTCCCCCGAAAAGGAAGAATGTAAGTGAAAATCCGCTTTGACAGCCATAGGTTACCTCATTTCTGCACAGTTTTGACCGTTATGCCAGGCCGGCGCCGTGCGCAGTTTACTTTCGTTTACCGTATCTTATTAAAAATTGCCAGAAAATGCAATTATTTTTCAATTTAATCTTGAACTTTTCGGACAAATTGGGTACAATAAATCTGCTGATAAAATTTTGTCAATCTCAAAGATAGCACAGTCTGCCGGATTGAGAATCTTTTGGATTGCAAAATCATATGTAATAATTATTCATTTTTAGGAGGAATCTAAAATGGCAGTAAGAGTAGCAATTAATGGTTTTGGCCGTATCGGTCGTCTTGCATTCAGACAGATGTTTGATGCAGAAGGTTACGAAGTGGTAGCAATTAACGATTTGACAAGTCCTGAAATGCTTGCGCACTTATTAAAGTACGATACCGCACAGGGCAAGTACAAATATGCGGACAGCGTATCTTATGGTGAGGATTCCATCTCTGTTAATGGAAAGACCATTACAATTTACAAAGAAGCAGACGCTAAGAACCTTCCCTGGGGAGAGTTAAAGGTAGACGTTGTTCTTGAATGTACAGGTTTCTATACATCCAAGGCAAAAGCAAGCGCTCATATCGAAGCCGGCGCTCGTAAGGTAGTTATCTCCGCACCTGCCGGAAACGACCTTCCTACCATCGTTTATAATGTAAACCATACATCCTTGAAGGCTGAGGATACCGTTATTTCCGCAGCTTCCTGTACAACAAACTGCTTAGCTCCCATGGCTAAGGCATTAAATGACCTTGCTCCTGTTATGAGCGGTATTATGACAACCGTTCACGCTTACACAGGCGACCAGATGATTCTTGACGGCCCTCAGAGAAAAGGCGATAAGAGAAGAAGCCGTGCAGGCGCTCAGAACATCGTTCCCAACTCAACAGGCGCTGCTAAGGCAATCGGCCTTGTTATCCCTGAACTGAACGGAAAGCTTATCGGTTCCGCTCAGCGTGTTCCCACCCCTACAGGTTCCACAACTATCTTAGTTGCAGTTGTTAAGGGTCAGGTTACCAAAGAGCAGATTAACGACGCTATGAAAGCTGCTTCCACAGAGTCCTTCGGTTATAACACAGACGAAATCGTTTCTTCCGACGTTATCGGCAGCACATACGGTTCCATCTTTGATGCTACCCAGACAATGGTTGCTCCTATGGAAGACGGCAATACACAGGTACAGGTTGTATCATGGTATGACAATGAGAATTCTTACACAAGCCAGATGGTAAGAACAATCAAGCATTTTGGAACATTACTGTAGGACAGGCTTTCAAGAAGAAGACCTTAAGGGTCCGGTCTTATGGACCGGACCCTTTTATAAATTGCGATAAGGATTGGTCCACGGACTGTGTGGATTCCTTTTCACTATCAGGCGATTGCCTGCCCATTAAAAACAGGAGGAAAGAATCATGGGATTAAATAAAAAATCAGTTGATGATATCAATGTGGCCGGAAAACGCGTGCTGGTAAGATGCGATTTTAACGTGCCTCTCAAAGGCGGAGAAATTACAGACGAGACACGTATTGTTGCAGCGCTCCCCACAATCAACAAGCTTCTTGCTGACGGCGGAAAGGTAATTCTCTGCTCTCATCTTGGCAAGGTAAAGAACGGCCCCAACGAAGGAGAATCATTAGCGCCCGTTGCAAAGAGACTGTCCGAAAAGCTCGGCAAGGAAGTAAACTTTGTAGCTGATTATAATGTAACAGGCGAAGCCGCAACAGCAGCAGTTGCAGCAATGAAAGACGGAGACGTAGTGCTGCTTCAGAATACCCGTTTCCGCGGAAAAGAAGAGACAAAGAACGGCGAGGAATTCAGCAAAGAGCTTGCTGACCTTGCAGACGCTTATGTATGCGACGCTTTCGGTTCTTCCCACAGAGCTCATGCTTCCGTTGCCGGCGTAACGGAATGCGTTCGCGCGAAAGGCGGAGAGTGCGCAGTAGGCTATCTGATGCAGAAAGAAATTGATTTCCTCGGCAACGCGGTTGAAAATCCCGTAAGACCTTTCGTAGCAATCCTTGGCGGCGCTAAGGTTGCCGATAAGCTGAACGTTATCAATAACCTTCTTGAGAAATGCGATACTCTGATTATCGGCGGCGGTATGGCGTTTACTTTCTTAAAGGCAAAGGGTTATGAAATCGGCAAGTCTTTGGTAGACGAAGAGAAGATTGATTACTGTAAAGAAATGATGGATAAGGCAGAAAAACTCGGAAAGAAATTACTGCTTCCCGTTGACACCGTAATTGCAGACGGTTTCCCGAATCCCATTGACGCTGAAATCGAAGTGTCTACTGTAGACGCCGACAAGATTCCGGCCGACAAGGAAGGTCTTGATATCGGTGAAAAGACAGCGGCACTTTACGCAGATGCGGTTAAGAGCGCAAAGACCGTTGTATGGAACGGACCTATGGGCGTATTCGAGAATCCTGTTCTTGCAAAAGGAACCATTGCGGTTGCAAAAGCTCTTGCAGAGACAGACGCTACCACCATCATCGGCGGCGGCGATTCCGCAGCAGCAGTAAACCAGCTTGGATTTGCAGATAAGATGAGCCATATTTCCACAGGCGGCGGCGCTTCCCTTGAATTTTTAGAGGGCAAGGAGCTTCCCGGAGTAGTAGCGGCTGACGACAAATAAAACAACAAAACAGCAGCCGGAAGAAAGTACACGGAACAGTAAGCAGCCGCAGAAGGCGTCTGCGAACTGTTCCAGATAGCGGTGTACTGAATGACGGGTGCGGAACTATAAATAGGAGAAAAGAAAATGGCAAGAAGAAAAATTGTAGCCGGCAACTGGAAAATGAACATGACTCCCAGTCAGGCTGTAGCATTATGTGATGAATTAAAGGATTTGGTAAAATCTGACGACGTTGATGTTGTTTACTGTGTACCCGCAGTTGACATCGTTCCCGTAGTGGAAGCCGTTAAGGGAACCAACGTTGAGGTTGGCGCTGAGAACATGTATTTTGAAGCAAAGGGCGCATACACCGGAGAAATCTCTGCCGAAATGCTGGTAGATGCAGGCGTTAAGTATGTGATTATCGGCCATTCCGAGAGACGCGACTACTTCAAGGAGGACGACGCTTTATTAAATAAGAAGGTAAAGAAAGCTTTTGAAGCAGGTCTTACACCGATTCTGTGCTGCGGCGAGACTCTTGAGCAGAGAGAGATGGGCATTACCCTTGACTGGATTCGTATGCAGATTAAGTCCGACCTTGTAGGCGTAAGCGCGCAGCAGGTTGCTTCCATGGTAATCGCTTACGAACCTATCTGGGCAATCGGAACAGGCAAGACAGCTACCACCGAGCAGGCTCAGGAAGTATGTAAAGCGGTTCGTGACTGCATCGCAGAAATTTATGACGAAGCTACGGCGGAAGCGGTTCGTATCCAGTACGGCGGTTCCGTAAACGCAGGCAACGCGGCGGAACTGTTTGCACAGCCCGATATCGACGGCGGTCTGGTAGGCGGCGCTTCCCTTAAGGCTGACTTTGGAAAGATTGTCAACTACAAATAAGTAGTAAAACGTGCAAAAACGGCATCATATACAGGAAATGAAACTATGCATATGGTGTTCAACGAATGAAGTAAGAGGAAGAATTACAGTTTTTTAATACTGTTTATTTTTCCTCTTTTTCTTTTTGCTCAGGAATAAATTTATGAATATCGAAAAGCTGAAAGACAATTCCTGCTTTTTTATAAAAATTTCAAAAAATATTCGACTTTTCAAATTGAAAGTTTAGTATTTTGTTGAAACGCTTGATGCTTAGTGATACAATAATAATCAAGTATGTTATACTTGGCAGTATGGCCAATAAGGAAAACGATGATGTTGTATTAACATTAGCTAAGGAAGCGAAGAGGTAGGAACTATGTCGGTGTCGTATAACGGGCTATGGAAATTGTTGATTGACAAGAAGATGAAAAAGATAGATTTGATAAACAGGTTGGGTATCAGCAGCAGTACGGTTGCCAAGATGACAAAAGGCGAGACGGTTTCCATGAATATCATGGAGAAAATATGCGATGAGTTGGACTGTGATTTTGGCGACATCATCCACTATGAAAAAGAGGCGGGTGAAAATAATGGAGTATAGCGCCGGAATGGTATCACAGGTGTTTGCTTTGGATGAGACGAGAAAAACCGCAGAACTGTTAAGTCAAGGTATGTCAAAAGATGAAGCATGGGTGAAAATACAGTCAGAGAATTTATATCAGATTAGAAACCCTGTGAGGCTTGGAAGGACTTTTGATATATCTGCAATCGTCTGGATATCCTTCCGGAAGATGCAGTTAAGATGCTGCCGAAAATGAATGTCGATAATGCAAAGATTGTGGTACTTATCAGTATTATGAAAACAGATAAGCTTTTCTTTGAGTTTGTATATAAGGAACGGAAAAACGTATCAATCAGCAATGTGGCAGGAGTGAGAACCTATACATTGGAAAATGAAAAGGATGTAAATCGATTTTTAGATGAATTAAAGGATAAATTAATGGAGCCATTAGATGAGGATACTGTTATTATATTAAGTTAAAAGGAAGTGGAAAAGTGAAAATAAATAAGCTGCATTTAACGAATTTTAAATCGATAACAGAGGCAGAACTGATTTTGAATGGAAAGAGTACGGTACTGTTTGGAATTAACGGCACAGGAAAAAGCACAATACTAAGAAGTGTTAATTTATTGTATGCAAATATTATTAATCAAATTGTAAATCGTCAGGAATTGAGACAAAAATATGCATTGACGTTGGAAGATATACAGTATGGAAAAAGTAATACCAGAATAGAGGCTCAGTTTTGTATTAATGGTAAAGAGGTGGTTCCTTATTGGCGTACGATGGTTAGAAAAACGGGGAAAAAAACTCACAATTTGGATAATTTAAAAATGATTGCTGATTCTGTCCAGGAGCAATATATAAGTGACGAATACCAGGGAAATATTCCAATTTTTGTAAATTATGGAACAAATCGGCTGGGATTGGATATACCGCTTAGAATCAGGACACATCACAATTTTGATATCTATTCTGCTTATGAAAAGGCAATAGAAAACAGGATTGATTTCAGGACTTTCTTTGAATGGTTTCGCAATCAGGAAGATTATGAAAATCAGTGTAAAATAGAAAAAGGAGATTTAAATTACAGAGATAAGTCATTTAATTCAGTAAGAAAAGCTATGCTTGTAATGTTGGATAACTGCGCCGAACTCAGAGTTGCCAGAAAACCAAGGTTAGAAATGAAAATTGAGAAAAACGGGATTCAATTAAATGTTTCTCAGCTTTCAGACGGTGAAAAATGTACAATGGCTTTATTTGGGGATTTGGCTAGAAGATTGGCGATAGCTAATCCGATATTGGAAAATCCATTATTAGGAGAAGGTGTGGTTTTGATTGATGAAGTGGAACTTCATATGCATCCTTCATGGCAGAGGCAGATTTTATCAAAGCTAAGCGAAACATTTCCCAATATTCAGTTTATTATTACTACACATTCACCCATAGTGCTTAATGAGGTTAATGAGGGGTATAATGTTTATTTTATTCAAAATGAAAACACTGCAAATATTCCAGTCAGATTTGACAGGATGGACGGCTATGATGCCGCTTATATATTGGAAGAATTTATGGAAACAAAATCTATGAATCAAAAAACGGAAAAATTTATTGAAAAAATATATAGGCTGATAGATGAAAAGAAATGGAATGACGCAAAAGACAGCGTAAAGGATTTGGAACGTATAGCAGGGAGCTCTAATAAAGATGTTATTCGTGCCAACTTGCTGATTAAGAGAGGAAGGTTAATGTGATTTATATTAACAAACAAGATGAGCCGCAATGGCTGCGTGAGTTTAAGAGAAAAAATCCAAAGGCAGATTACGATTCAGCAGATTTTGCAGGACATAAAACGGAATTGAAAAGAGAACTTATAAGAGAGCAAAAGTATCTATGTGCGTATTGTTGTTGTAAAATTGATATGGAAAAATCTCATAACGAGCATATAGAACCTCGTCATCCTAAAAACGGAGTAAGTAATAGAAGCCTGGATTACCATAATTTAGTTGCATCATGTTATGGTTTCCAAGGCGGGAAAACATGTGGTTCAAAAAAGGGAAATGAGTACGATGAGAAACAATTCGCATCACCATTAGACATGGAATGTGAAGAACGATTCAGGTATTTTCCCAACGGCACAATCGAAGGCGATACATATACCATTGAATTGCTGAATCTTAATTCGTATCGATTAAAAAAAGCCAGAGAGGCGGTTTATGAAACAATTATGCAGTTAGATGAAGAAACAATAAGGATAATTTATGATGAGAGCAACGAACAACTCGTGCCGTTTATGAATGTTGTAAAATGGTATTTGAAGCATGGCATTTGCTGAGAATTATATCAAACCACAGCGGGAACGGAAGTTACGCTTGGTGAAAAGCAAATAGAACAGAGGATGAAAAATTAGTGATGCGGTTTCAATATCGGAGCAGATATCCGATGGTGAGGTCTTTCATCTTGCCGGGAAAAAAGTTGCCGCTATAGGCTGGATATCAGGTAATGGATTTACTGGCTAAAAAGGCTTCGGATTTTGTCCGGCTGAAACAAAGTCCTGCCATTAGCATATCAAAACTATGCGGATGCGTCTTATAGCAGAAGGTAAGGTCAAAGATGGCGTATTTGTGGACGATGTCTATTTTAACAGCACATCAACTGCGGCCGCTTGCATCATTGACGGGAGTGGAAATGGGAATATTATGTGGATAAATCCTGATGGAAAAACGATAAAAGAGCTGGAGCAGCAAGAGGATAAATGATTTACAGCGTACCAGATATCAATGTGCTTGAATTTTGTATATAGAACAGGAGGATTATGGCAGTGGCAGAAAAGAAATTGTATAAATTGATGGGTGCGGATGGCAAAGAGTATTTTTCTGAGATTCCAGGCACATTTGGTGGCAACAGCAGGATGAAAATTTATGGGCGGATGGATTGCCCGTCTGCACTTTCTGCCATCCGGAGATTTCCCGGAAGTTATGAAAAGTTCCGAGTGTTTTTTGTCGATGAAAAGACAGCCCTCGCTGCCGGGTTTCGTCCCTGTGGCAATTGCCTGCGTGAAAAATATAAAGAGTATATGACTGCTCCACAAAAGTATCAGGAAAAATTTGGACTATAAAGCCGGAGGCGAGTTTTTAAGAAATCTATCATCATTTATGAATCCACCCGCCATGGAAATACAAAAAAATTGTAGATGCGATTACACAAAAGCATAATGCGGAAGCTGTCAGCTTGAGTCAAATGTATTGTAAAACAGAATTTACTGTTGTAACTTTTGAAGGAATAGTATATGATAGACAGGTATGTTCTTTATGGAGAAAAATATTGCAGTTGACAAATCCTGCGGGTCGGGCGGCTGGCAGGACGAGGAGAAGGATTTATGGACAATATTTTATATCTGGTAATCCCCTGTTACAATGAAGAGGAGGTGCTGCCCGAGACCAGTTCGCGTCTTTTGGAAAAGCTGGGCAGTCTCATAAAGCTGGGAAAAATCAGCGAAAAGAGCCGTGTGATTTTTGTAAACGACGGTTCAAAGGACAGAACCTGGGAGATTATTGAAGAACTCCATCAAAAGAACAGAATTTTTGGCGGCATTAATTTAAGCAGAAACAGAGGGCACCAGAATGCGCTGCTGGCCGGTCTTATGACGGTAAAGGATTACGCCGACATGGTCATTTCCATGGACGCGGATTTACAGGACGACATCAATGCCATAGATGAAATGGTTGACAAATATTTAAGCGGTATGGATGTTGTTTACGGCGTGCGCGGCAGCCGGGATACGGATACGGTATTCAAGAAATTTACGGCTGAGAGCTTTTATAAAATAATGAACACTATGGGTGCCAACACAGTATTTAATCATGCGGATTACCGGCTTATGAGCAGACGGGCGCTTGACGGGCTGGCACAATACGGGGAAGTGAACCTTTTCCTTCGAGGTATTGTGCCGATGATTGGATATCCTGCGGATGTGGTATATTATAACAGAGGAGAGCGGTTTGCCGGAAAGAGCAAATACCCTTTGGGGAAAATGCTTTCCTTTGCCGTCGAGGGCATTACGTCCCTGAGCACAAAGCCGATAAGGATGATAACTGCGCTTGGTTTTTTCATCTTTATAGTCAGTATCGGTATGCTCATTTACAGTCTTGTCCAGCATTTTATGGGGGCCACCATTGTGGGCTGGACAACGCTTATGGTTTCGGTCTGGGCAATAGGAGGACTTATCCTTCTCTCCCTTGGTGTGGTGGGAGAATATATTGGAAAGATTTATCTGGAAACCAAAGCGCGCCCCCGGTTTATTGTAGAGCAGTTTTTAAATGACACAGATGAAATGGAGTAACATAGTGGAAGAGAGATTGGAAGAAAATTTAGAATCAAAATTAAGATTTGACGAGTCCGGTATTCACCCGGATATTTTAAGAGCGGTACACGAGATGGGATTTGAGGTTATGACCCCTATACAGGAGCAGTCCGTCCCGGTACTGTTAGAGGGAAAGGATATCATCGGACAGGCACAGACAGGCACGGGAAAGACGGCTGCCTTTGCCATTCCCATGATACAGAAAATTAACCCTGAAATCAAAAGGCCTCAGGGAATTATCCTGTGCCCCACCAGAGAGCTTGCCATGCAGGCAGCGGAGGAGATTAGAAGGCTGTCCAAATACATGTACGGCGTGAAGGTACTTCCCGTCTATGGCGGTCAGGATATCGGAAAACAGATAAGAGCCCTTTCCCAGGGCGTCCAGATTATCGTGGGAACGCCGGGACGTGTGATGGACCATTTGAGACGGCACACGATTAAAACCGCGGAAGTAAAAATGATTGTGCTGGACGAAGCGGATGAGATGCTTGATATGGGCTTCCGGGAGGATATTGAAACCGTGTTGTCGGATATGCCGGAAGAGCACCAGATGGCGCTGTTTTCGGCAACCATGCCTCAGGCGATTCTGGAAATTGCCGGCACATACCAGCAGAATGCGGTCTATATCAGAGTGACGCCAAAGGAGCTTACGGTTTCCGCAATCAAGCAGGCATATTACCGTGTGGCAAAGAAAGACAAAATCAGGGCGTTATGCAGACTGCTTGATTACTATCAGCCCGCCAGAAGCCTGATTTTCGCCAATACAAAGCGTATGGTGGACGAGATTGCGGGAAGGCTTAACGAGCTTGGTTATGAAGCAGGCGCGCTCCACGGCGATTTGACCCAGGCGCAGAGAGATACGGTGATGGGCCAGTTCAGAAAGGGAACCTGCTCCATTCTGATTGCAACCGACGTGGCGGCAAGAGGAATCGACGTCAGCGGCGTGGACGCGGTGTTTAATTACGACGTTCCGGAAGATATTGAGTACTATGTGCACAGAATCGGACGGACCGGTCGTGCCGGAAGAAAGGGACGTTCCTTTACCCTGATATCGGGCAGGGAAATCTTTAAGATTCGCAGTATTGAAAAGGTTTGCCACACTACAATCAGAGAAAGACAGCTTCCTACCGTGGAGGACGTGATTCGCGTGAAGTCGGACAGGCTGTTCGCAGGCGTGATGGGCGTAATCGAAAACGAGGATTTGTCAAAGACGAGGAAAGAAATCGAAATCGCTTCCGAAAAGTACGGATTTTCCGCTCTGGACCTTGCGGCGGCTCTCATGCATATGAATATGGGAGAAACCCCGGAGGAAATCGAGGAAGAACAGCCCTATCAGGAAAGGGGCAGAGGAGAACGCAGGAGAGAGCGCGGAAGAAGAGGCAGAAGGGAAGAGAGAAGCGGCAGGGAAGAGAGAGGCAGCCGCGGCGATAGAGGCGACAGAAGGGAAAGAAGGCGCAGGGAGGATTTCGGCGGTCTGGACGAACGCAGAAAAACAAAGAGCGTTTCAAAAGAAAAGACCGGAAAACCGGCCAAAAGCAAATCAGAGA
>CAJTMZ010000062.1:0-14739 GCA_910577445.1 uncultured Lachnospiraceae bacterium
TCCATAAACAGCACTCTGGTTCCCACTTCTCTGGCAAATCCCATCTCATGGGTTACCACCACCATGGTCATCCCCGTCTCGGCCAGCTCCTTCATAACATCCAATACTTCCCCGACCATTTCCGGGTCAAGCGCCGATGTGGGCTCGTCGAAAAGCATCACTCTGGGATTCATGGCGAGAGAACGCACAATCGCAATCCTCTGCTTCTGACCGCCGGAAAGCTGGCTTGGATAGGAGTCCGCCTTTTCCGTAAGCCCGACTCTCGCAAGGAGCTTAAGGGCATTTTCACAGGCTTCCTCTTTACTCATCAGCTTCAGCTTTACAGGAGCTAAGGTAATATTGTCCATGATGGAAAGATTGTTAAACAGGTTAAAATTCTGGAACACCATTCCCATGTGCTCTCTTATCTTGTCAATGTTTACCTTAGAATCCGTAATAAGCTGGCCGTCAAACCAGATTTCCCCGCTTGTGGGAGTCTCAAGTAAATTCAGGCAGCGGAGGAACGTACTTTTTCCCGAACCGGAAGGTCCTACAATTACAATCTTTTCCCCCTGATGTATGTGATAGTTCACCCCGCGCAGTACATGGTTGTTTTCAAATTCTTTGTGCAAATCCTTAACGATTATCACCTTTACGCAGCCTCCTCTCCAGCTTATCCAACAGAATCGTCAGTATTTTAATAATGACAAAGTATATCACCGCCGCCCCGATTAAGGGCATGAAAGGCTCGTAAATCCTTGAGGATATCTGATTTGCCGTTCTGGTTAAATCCGTCAGGCTCACATAACCCACAATAGCGGTTTCCTTTAAAAGAACGATAAATTCATTTCCGATAGGCGGAAGCACATTCTTGATTGCCTGCGGAATGACAATATAAATCATGGTCTGCGTCTTGGAAAGCCCCAGAGAACGACCGGCCTCCGTCTGCCCCTTGTCCACCGCAAGGATTCCCGCACGCACGATTTCCGCCACGTACGCGCCGCTGTTAATTCCAAAAGACAGTACCGCCACCAGAACACCGTTTTTGCAGCTCTTCATAACGATAAACCACATGATTAAAAGCTGAAGTACCGATGGCGTTCCCCTGATAATGTCTATGTACGCGTTTGCTATTCTCGCCCGAATCGTCTTTTTTCCGCTTCTTGTGGTGGACATTTTCATCAACGCCACAATGGTTCCGAATATAAGGCCCAGAATCGCCGCAAAAAATGCAATTTCCACCGTAACTGCCAGACCTTCAAAGTATAGTTTCCACCTGTCGCCGGAAATAAACGCCCTTTCAAACAGACTGCCTGTTTTTTCCAACCATTCCTGCATATCCCAAATCCCTTTCTCTCTCCAAAAGAGGATAGCATGTGAGTATGATACCGCCCATTATGCTATCCCCTGATTTCATTTGTCCCAGGTCTCCTCCCGCAGAAAATAAGTTATCAAACCATCTTTCCTGCCCGTAACCCGAAGATTAATTCTCAATATACTGCTTTACAAGTTCGTCAAAAGTACCGTCAGCCTTGATTTCCTCTAATGCCTTATTCACCTGTGACAGAAGTGCTCCGTCTCCCTTGGGAATTGCAATCGCATATTCCTCGGTTCCGAACTCAAACTGTTCTCCGGGAAGAGCCTTTACCTGTCCCTCAAAGGTGCTCTCAAATACAAGCGCGGGATTCTTGTCGATGATTACGCAGTCAACTCTTCCGTTAATCAAATCGTTGACAGCGTCCACGCCCTTATTATATCTGGACACCTCGGCGCCTTCCACATCGTCGGACGCGATGAAATCGCCTGTGGTTCCCATCTGAACGCCGATAGCCTTGCCTGACAAATCTGCCGCGGAGGCAATGTCAGAACCTTCCGGAACAATCACATACTGAACCGCATCGTAGTAAGCGTCTGAAAAATCAACAGAAGCTTTTCTTTCGTCGGTAACGGTCATACCGGCAATCGCAACGTCAATCTTGCTTCCGATAGCGGCTACCAGAGAGTCGAACTCCATGTTTTCAACTACCACTTCCACGCCAAGCTTCTCGCCGATTGCCTTAATCAGGGCAATGTCAAATCCGTCCGGCTCGCCGTTGTCGTCCACATACTCAAAAGGCGGAAATTCCGCATTGGTACCCACTGTCAGCACGCCGTCGGCAAGAGCCTCCGATACTTCTCCGGTTTCTGCGTCCGCTTCGCTTTCCGCATCCGCGTTATCCGCTTCATTTTCCGCTCCGGCAGCATCGGCTTCGTTCTCTGTATCTGCTGCATCCTCTGCGTCTGCTGCGTCCGCCTCATTCTCTGCCCCGGCAGCATCTGTCGTTGTTTCATCTGCGTTTGTCCCGTCACTGCCGCCGCAGGCTGTCAAAAGACTCATGGTCATTACCCCGGCCAGCAAAAGCGCGATTAATTTTTTCATAAATCCTTCCTCCTCTTGCATAAATATGCATTGATTTTTAAACACTACGAGTCTATCACGTTCATTATACAAAATCAAGGCTTTTTACAGAAATCTTTATACCCAAAACCTCCCCGCCGCCATTCGTCCTGCTTTCATTCACATACTATAACAGCACAATCATTTCCCGGCTTAAGGGAACCACTGCTTTTTTTCCTTCCTTATATATAATAAGCTCCTCGCCCTCTTCCTTTCCAAACCTGAAAATTCCGGGCTTTATCCGGTAGCGGTTGGTGTAGGATTTTTCCACCATCTCATCGCTTATGGCAAGGAAATATACCTCCTCCTCCCTATGTACCAGACAGCGCCCTAGGTAACGCATTTTTCCTTCCCCGTCGTCATTATAAATTTTCACACTGCGCCGCAGAAAGGCAAGCCAAAACAGGACGCCCGCAATTAAAAACCCCGCGCCGGCCGTTATTGTGATTACTCTTGCCACCGGCGAATCAAAAAAGCCGCTTTTCTTTTCCGTCTGTCCTATCCGGACGGGCACTTCTTCCGCCGCCTTGTTTTCCTTCGCTTCTACCGTGACGGTTTCCTTTGCCACCCTAAACTGTCTCTTTGGGGAAGAAGAAGGGCTCGGGCTTTGACCGGCGTTTTCCCGGTCATATTTTCTTCCGGTATAAATACCTGCAGTATTCTTTGAAGCCTCCCCGGACAATGTCTTTTCAGGCGTTGCGCCCGGTGTTTTCTCAGCCGTCTTTTTGCCGGCTTCGCCTTTGCCGCCGTCAGCAGGGCCGCTATCTTTGCCGTCTCCTTCTCCCTTATCTTCATCATCACCGTCGTCCTTGTCGTCACCGTCGTCTTTCTCGTTTCCGTTCTCTTCTTTGTTGTCGTCTTTTCCCTCACTGCCTCCGGAAGGCGGAACAGGAGAAGCCTCCGGCGTTTTTGTGGGCTGAGGCGTCGTATCTGTCCCTTCCTTGAAAATACCGTCAACCAAAATACTGCCCCTAAGCCCGGACTCGTCCACGTCTTTATTCACCAGATTCAATGTCACGGAATATTTTCCGTTTTCTTCCACCTCCATAAAATCGCTGTTTCCGATTACATTTCCCCCGGTATCCCGCCAGGTAAAGGGATTATCGCCCAGAATAAGCCTGCCTGACAAATCCTCCACCTTGGCAGAGACATTCGCTTTCGCTCCATCTTCCGTTATTTCGCTGGTCAGAATCAGCTTCCCCAAAGGCTCGTCTTCTCTCAGTCCGCAGCCTGTTTCATAGCCGTCTATGGTTTTGTCGCAGCTTTTTTCATAGGATTCCACCGCTCCGTCGTCAAAGCCGCAGTCCGTCTCATATCCGTCTACAGCGTCGTCGCCTTCTTTTCCGCAGATAACGCTGTTGTAGTCAATATCCCCTTCCTCGTAATCGCAAATCTTCTGTTTTGCCGAATGCCAGGTATTCTGGTAATGGTTACAGATTTGGCAGTAATACACCGTCACGTTTGACGGCTCTTTGCCGCACGCGCTGTGGATAAGCACCGAATTTGCCACCACAAAGGTCGTTGTTCCGTGATTTTGGCACTCTCTTTCTATGGTTCCCCCGGGTTCCACATTTGTATAAATCTCGTCACACTTTATCGTCTGAAAACAACCGTCCCCATGCGTATGGGTTTCGTAGCAGCTATCCTGATGCGCATGAGGAATCCCTTTTCCGTAACATCCGCCTCCAAAAACCGCATCGCCCTGATGGACATGCACAACCTCCGTCCGGAAGCACTCCCCGCCGTTTTGCTCATCCCCTTCATGTATATGCGCTATCTCCGCCGTATAGCAGCCGCCCGCCGCGTCCGGGCTTCCAACATGCCTGTGGTAAATATTGGTTACCGTCACCTTTTGGGACGGACTAACGCCTGTACTATCCTTTTCCTCCCCATATACCGTCAGCATCATACCCGACAAAAGGCATATCGCCGCCGCTGCTGCCGCCCACACCCGAACCGGACTTTTTATTTTTCTCATCTTATATACTTTTGTTTTCTTTTTTTTCATCTTTATAACCATGCTCCTTTCGCATCCGCCGCTTTTGCGGCACAAAAAAACTGCCCATGGATTTCCCATAGACAGTCACCTGTTTATAATTCATTCCTTATTTACTTGGATTCATCAGCGGTAAGTGTAATCAGAATAGCACAGAGTCAGGCCGGTGTCAAATACTTTTTCCTCTGTTGTCAAAGCTCCAAAAGCCTGATATGATGTTCTTACTGGAGGATACCCCATGGAAACAGATAATTTAACCAAAAGCCCTGACAGCAAAATCTACTGGATAGAGTGCATACGGGTATTTTCAGCCTTTTTAGTTGTGATGCAGCACAGCATTTCCGGCGTTTGGACTACCCTCTCTCCGGAAACCCCGGAATGGAAAATCATCAATATTGTCTTTCTCTTTTCCCGATGCGCCGTACCGGTTTTCTTTATGTGCAGCGGCATGGGAATGCTGGCAAAGCAGCGCTCCATAGAAAGTATTTTCAGAAAAAATATATGGGGTATTTTAAAAATTTACGTGCTCTGGATGCTGGTATACGGCGTCCGGGACAGCATTTCCCTCATCCGCGAGGGCCTCGGGAGCTTCCGCACTGTCAGAAACGCATTCCTTAAGGATATCATCTTCGGCCAGTACCACACATGGTTTATCATGGCTCTTATCGGACTGTACCTGATAACGCCTCTTTTATATGAAATTGTAAAGAAAGAAAAACTGCTGAACTATTTTCTGGTACTGTCGGTTCTATTTACGGTAATTCTTCCCCTTGCCGGTGAAATAGGCGGCTTTGAACGTTTAAGCGCCGCATTTGAAACATTCCATATGAAATTTGTTACGGGATATGTGATGTACTATGTTCTGGGATACCGTCTTTCCCGTATTACATGGCCCCACAGACAGACCCACGCCTTTTCATGGAAAGGCCGTTCCTTTTTTGCGTCTTATACTATAAGCCGGAAAAAGGCCGGTATCTTCACCGCCCTTTTGCTTGCCCTAAGCGCTCTGGCTGCTTTTATTATCAGCAGTATGGTTTCCGCCAGAAGCGGGGAAGCCATCCAGACCGTTTATGGAGAATTTGCCCCTCTGGGGCTTATTATCAACGCATCCCTTCTGATGCTCTTTAAAACAGGTATCACCTCGGAAAAACACAGAAAACTGATTTTCAAGCTGGGAAGCTGCGGAACGGGAATCTACCTGATGCACCCTCTGCTTTTGCCCATAGCGTCCCATTTCCCGGGAATAAGCAGAATTTTCGGCGGCATTGCAGTTTATCTCACCGCGCTTGTTATCTGTCTGATTATCGGGAAGGCGGAATCACTTTTCCGAAAACAGGCTTAAGATTTTTTCCTACCCATCGCCCCACATTTGCAATGATAAGCGGCAGCCCGATTCCGGCGAACAGGTAAAGCCATTTGCTGGCCTCAGAGCCGCCGGCAAGATAAATAAAGTTGATTTCGCTGAAAAACATCACGCTGTCAAATTCACCGCAAAGGGGCGTGCACAGACTGCACAGATAGAAAAACCCTTTCACCAGCATAAAGCAGGCTACGTGGTGCACCATGATGGAATAAGTGTTTCTTCCTATATAAGCCATTTTTCCCGACAGATACATGTTCTTGCTGACAATCTTCGCCGCCCGCAGCCAGAAAGCCGTGCCGGTTATGACTGTAAGGTAAGGCACCACCGGCCCGTTGGCAAAGCTACTGACCCACACGGCGCTGAAATTAAGCCCCGCGCAGAGTATGGTAATTAATATCTGTACGGTCATCACTATCAGAAAGTACGGCCCGTCCGGCAGAGTATCCCTTTTCTCCAGCTTCACCCGATAAATTCGCCCAAGCTGAAAGCCCGGCATCATAAACAAAAGCCTTCCGGGCAGTTTATACCAGCCCCACACATGGCCTCCCGCCGCAAGATATACCGTAGCCATGCCCGCTATCAGACACGCCGCAAAAATCAGCCACTCGAAATCAAGGCGCAGCAGAAAAAGTATTTTGCGCGCCGTCACGTTGAGAACCTCAATCATAAAAAGCACCGGCACAAACCATGCGGGAAAATTATACAAAAACTGATGTCCGTCCAGAAAAGGCGACAGAAACATTGTTTTTAAGGACAGCGGTTCCCCGATGGAAAACCCGTGTCCGTGCAGAAAATTCGTTAATAGCCCGTAAAACAGGTTCCATGCAAAATATGGCAAAAGGAGCGTCCGGCCTTTATGGAGAAGATATCCTCCAATGTTATCCTCGGATTCTTCCTTATAAAAGTACCCCGAAACAAACAGGAAAATGAAAACGTGAAACGAATAATAGGGAAACAATTCGCCTATATCAAATAAATTGTATCCCAGGTGGCCTGCTACCACCAAAATAATGCCGATTGCCGACAGGACGCGCATTTCCCTGTTTTCTCTGGTTGACGTATGTTTTGCCATGACTTCCCCCGCCTTATAAATCTTTTTTTGCCATTCAAAGTAAATGGCTTTTGTGCCACTGGCACGTTTTTCATTTTAACATAAAAACAGCGCAGAAGATAGACTGACTTCCATGTCGTTTTTAATATTATTTTTCTTTTGCTGAAAAATAGATACAAAATGAGTTGTATATTAACAGTAAAAAATTTATAATGGTCATATGAATACAAAACAGATAAAACCAACTACATCCCAAAAAGCAATACTGTCTTTCATTATCTTTTGTGTGTGCGTCTGCCTGACCGCCTGCGGGAACCGCAGGCCAAAGCCGGCGTCTTCCTATGTGCCGGAAAATTATCTGGCGGAATCGGCTCTGATATCCTTTGACCGCACCCTTTTGAATGCCATACCCAATAATCCCTATCCGTCCTTAAGTGTTCCCACTTATATTACAAAGGTGGAGGATGCTTACTTCATCGTGGACTGCTACAACAATCAGGTAATTTACCATGACAATTTAAACGCTCCCCTGTATGAATGGCTGGTTATGACCAACGACATTTCCATGGGACACACGCTGGCAAGCGACGGTCTGGTATATTTGATTGACGATACGGAAAACAACCGGATACTGGTTATGGAAAAAGAAGAAAACGGAAACGGCCAGCCCGTCTTTGTCCCTACGCAGGAATTTAAGGACGTCGGCAACCGGCCGCATTACATTATTTATGATGAGTATACGGACACTTTTTATGCGTGGAGCTCCCAAAGCGGCGAAATGTTTCTCTTCCGCCATCCGAAAAATGATTCCCGCCTGTACCTGACGGAAGTCCGCTCCATTCCCTCGCTGAACAATATTTACGTGCGTTCCTTTACTATCATTGAAGACAGCATCTACTTTGTATCCGGTACGGGAAATTCCAGTATCATAGAAGCCGATTTGTATACTTTTCAGATAAAAAAGGAATACCCGGTTCCCGCCCAAATGGCCGGAATGATTCAGCTTACCCGGATAGAGGATTATTTTTATATCACCATATCCACCGATAATACCGGCAATCAGGACTTTGCCACCATGCTTCGGGCTAAAAGTCTTGATGACCTTTCCTCGGGAAATTATGAGGACGTCTATGGCAATTTTATCGGCGGCGGAACGCCGTACTATATTACGCAGATTGATAACATGTGGTATTTAACAGAGCACCGGCTTCCCGGCCACTCAGTCTGGCGTTTTCAGGTAAAAGAGAATCAGATAACAGACGCGACAACAATTTATTAATTTTATATTTAATTTTTAAGGAAGGAAGTACCAATGAAAAACCTGTTTACCAAGTACCTTTGTCTCCTTTTTTGACACTCCGGCCAGATTAACAGGTCTTGCCGTCATACTTTCTGTTATTGTATCCTGCCTTGCCACAGCCGTGGCGCAGGGAAGCAGCTTTTTTTACAGTTCCCATTACACTAAGCTTTTGGTTTTGTCCTGTATATTTTTTGTTTATGCGGGGCTTTTTATCTATCTGAAAATTTCCGGGCGGCTGTCAGAGAACAGCGTTGTGTTTATGCTAATCCTTTTAGGTTGCTTTCTGCGCTGCGGTTATGTCCTGCTGTCAGGACTTTATGAGCGCCAGCACGACGCCGGGGCCTACACCGGCATGGGGACGGACTTTGTGAATCCCGGCCATATCGGTTACATTGAGTATATTTATAAATTCCATAAGCTTCCGGATATCAATCCCTATGAGCTTTTTGCCTACTATCATCCTCCGCTGCACCACATAATTTCTTTCCTGTGGCTGCAGCTCAATATCGCCCTGGGCGCGGCCGAGGATTTGGCTTTTGAAAACCTGCAGATTCTTCCTCTTTTATATTCCTGCCTGTGCATGTTCGTCACCTGGCGGATTTTAAAGGCTCTCGAAGTGGAAGGAAACGGACTTTATATCGGACTTGCCTTCATGGTTTTCCACCCCGCTACCATTGTGATGGCCGGAAGCGTCAACAACGATATGCTGACAATCCTTTTTATGTGTCTGATTATTCTGGAATCCTTAAAATGGATACGCGCCAAAAATCTTGCCGGGCTTATCAGGCTGGCACTTTACATAGGATTCGGTATGATTACCAAATTAAACAGCGCGGTTTTAGCGATTCCTCTGGCAATCATTTTTCTCGGACACTTTGTGTCGGTCTTACGAAGCCGTAAAAAGAACTATATTCTTGAATGGGTGAAAAATTACTTTATTTTCGGAATCATCGTAGCGCCTATCGGGCTGTCCTGGATTGTGAGAAATCTGATTCGCTTCGGTGAAAAGCCCGGCGTTCCCGTTCCGGGAGAGACTTCTCCCATGTACACCGCGAATTTCAGCCTCTGGGAGCGGCTTGGCGTCCCGGCATTTTCCGACTGGAACTTTGCCTTTCCTTTTCATCCCATAAGCGCCAAAGCCTGCAACAACACATGGGTCATTATGTACCATACCTCCCTTTTTGCGGAGGAATATCCGGCGGGACTGCCCGATGTTCTGCTGGTACTTTGCCAGATAACCTTTGTACTTGCGCTTTTGCTTGGAATTGCGACCGTTCTTTTATTAATACTTGTTCTTATCAATAAAAGAACCCGCCGGGAGGACAGTATTTTTCTCCTGACAGGTTATGTGATTATGCTGATTTCCTTTGCCGCGTTCGTAATTATCTATCCCTATACCTGCAGCAGCGATTTCCGTTATGTGGCTATCTGTCTGATTTATATCTGCATTGCGCTGGGACTGGGAAATAAATATTTTTCCGGCATAACCGCCGCAGCGTCCGGCGGGAGAGTGAAGGCGGCGGTCATGCATGTTATCAACAGCGGAACCGTTGCGTTTTGTATTCTTATTACGGTTATTTATACCTTTTGGGGACGGTGGTGAGGCTTAAAGCCTCTCCCTGATTCCCTCCATTTTCTCCGCCAGCTTTTCTCCCACGCCGGCCGCTCTTCCCGGATTCGTATTTGCATACTCCTGCACAATTTCTCTGGAAAGCCGTTCCATGTCTTCCTTCAGTTCACGGGAGGACATCAACCGGCAGCCCTCGCCGATAATGATAATCTGCTCGAGGCCGTCCGATGTGGCAACCGTCACGTCATATCTGCGGCTGTTTTCGTGGGCGAATTTTTCGATATACTGGTCGGCAGTCTCGGCCTCCTTTGTGAAAACCACATGTATATTGTGGTAGTCCGACGCCTCCGTGGGATGGCCCGCAAGCCTGTAAGCGTCAAATACCGCAATCAGGCTGCATCCTTTCACCGCCTGATAGTTGCAAAGCAAGTCAAGGAGCCGTCCTCTGGCCCCGTCCAGATTCTTTTCCGCCAGCTCTTTCAACTCCTCCCAGGCAAATATCACGTTATAGCCGTCAACCAAAAGATATGCGTCCTTTTTGGGCGTCTGCTTATAAGTCCGTGTCTGCGCCTCTTTTGCGGAAGCGCCTTCCTCTTTCCTCCCGGCTCTCTGCCACCCCTTGCGGCTGCCCGCCCCGTTTCCTTTCCGGTTGGCGTAAGCGGTGCGGTTTAAAATTTCGTCAATTTCCTCCGTACCGATAGACGGAATGCCTTTTTCTCCGCCCCTTCCTTTTCCTGAAACACGTTCCGCGCCTTTTACGGTATAAAGAGCTCCTTCCCCGTCTTCATAAAACCAGTTTTGCTCATCAGTATCTGCCTGACTTAAGTTCATACCGTCTCCGCTTTTGCTTTTTAAGCAGCTTTCCAGATGCATATAGGCGAAAACCGCGTCCCATCCCACCAGAAATCCCGCTCCATGAGCGCAGAAAACGGACGCAGAGGGATTCTCCACATCTCTTTCCGGGTCGTAACCAATATTTTTCAGGACTTCCTCCGTATTATGGCAGGGGAAATAGCCTTTCAGGCTTAAATGGAGCTGCCCCGCTCCCTTTGTGTAGGAAATCACTTCTTTCTGGTAATCCTGCAAAAGCGCCATCGGAGCCGTTCCCTCAAGGACTGCCGTTCCCGTTCCGCTATGCTGCAGCGAAAAGGTTCCCTGCCTCTTGTCCAAATCGCTCATGGCGCGTCCCACCGCGCCGTCCGGTACTTCCAGCCGGAAGTCATAATAAGGCTCCAGCAGAACATTTTCCGCCTGCATCAGGCCCTGGCGCAGGGCTCTGTAGGTAGCCTGCCGGAAATCGCCGCCCTCGGTATGCTTTAAATGGGCCCGTCCCGCCTTTAAGGTGATTTTCATATCGGTGATGGGAGCGCCAATGAGCACGCCCAGGTGTTCCTTTTCTTCCAGATGGGTAAGTACCAGTCTCTGCCAGTTAATATCCAGCATATCTTCCCGGCAGTCCGCCCCAATCAAAAGCCCGCTTCCCACCGGTCCCGGCTCTAAGAGAAGGTGTACCTCCGCGTAATGCCGCAAGGGCTCGAAATGCCCCACGCCCTCCACGGTATTTGCAATGGTTTCCTTATAGACAATGTTTCCCACTCCAAAATCCACGGCCACACCAAAGCGTTCCCGGATTAAGTTCCTGAAAACTTCAATCTGCACCTGTCCCATAATCTGGGCCTTAATCTCCCTGCTTCTCTCATCCCAGACAATGTGCAAAGAAGGTTCCTCCTCCTCAAGCTGGCGCAGCTTTGGCAGCATCAACGCCGCATCCATGCCTTCCGGTAAAAGCACACTGTAACTCAGAATCGGAGACAGCTCGGGATAAACCGTTCCCGTCTCAAAGCCCAGCCCTTCTCCCGCCCGGGTTCTGGACAGTCCTGTAACGGCGCAGATTTCACCGGCAGACACCTCCGTGGGCGTTTCATACTTTTCTCCGGAATACAGCCTGATTTGGTTGATTTTTTCCGTCCATTCCTCCTTTTCCCGCAGCTTTCCGCCGGCGGAAAAGGACGCCCCCACCGTACCGGAGAGCATATCCCTGGATTTCAGGCAGCCTCCTGTGATTTTCATGTGGGTAAGACGGTTTCCCTGAGCGTCCCGCGTGATTTTAAAGACCCGCGCGCCGAACCCCTCCGGATAAACTGTCTCCGGCGCGAAGCGCGCAAGTCCTTCAAGCAGCTCTTTCACCCCGGTGAATTTCAAGGCGGAACCAAAAAAGCAGGGAAAGATTTTTCTTTCCCTGATAAGTTTTTGTATGGTACTGTCGCAAACCCTGTCCGTCGTCAGAAATTCGTTTAAAACGGCCTCATCGCTGACAGCGATGGTTTCGTAAAACGCTTCCGAATCCTGACAGGTAAAATCCACGCAGGCTTCACTTAAATCCTTATTTAATTTTTGAAATATGGCTTCCCTGTCAGTGTCAGGCTGGTCCATCTTGTTGATAAACAAAATGGCCGGTATGTGATAGCGCGCGAGAAGACGCCACAGCGTGCGGGTATGTCCCTGTACCCCATCGCTTGCGCTGATAACAAGAATTGCCATATCCAGAACCTGAAGCGTGCGCTCCATCTCCGCCGAAAAATCCACATGGCCGGGCGTATCAAGCAGCGTAAGCCGCATATCCTGGAACAGAATCCTGGCCTCCTTGGAAAAAATCGTGATGCCGCGCTCCCGCTCCTGACCGTATGTGTCCAGAAAAGCGTCTTTCTTATCCACCCTGCCCGGTTTTCTGATGCTGCCGCCCAGATAAAGCAGCGCTTCCGATAAAGTTGTCTTTCCAGCATCCACATGAGCCAGAATACCCGTTACCAGCCGCTTCATAAATAACACCTGCTATTCATTATTGAGGGCTCTTCTGCCAAGCTCAAGACAGCCCATAATTCCCTGGTCGTCATTTAAACTTGCCGGAACAATATAATTATCTATGTTCTCGATTTCTTCCGTCTTAATATATCCGTTCAGCATTTCCTTCACGTAGTTTCTAATCATGGGGAAGAGCTGCTCCTGATGCATAACGCCGCCGCCTAAGATAATCATTTCCGGTGAAAGGGTAAGGACATAGCCGGTAAGGGCCTGCGCGATATAATAAGCCTCCAAATCCCATACTTCCTTTTTATCCTTAAGTTCTATGGCCTTTTTCCCCCAGCGTTCTTCGATGGCGGGGCCTGCCGCCATTCCCTCAAGACAGTTCTTGTGGAAAGGACATTTCCCCGGATACTTGTCGTCCCCGCGCCTTTGTATCAGCACGTGTCCTGCTTCCGGGTGAAGCATTCCGTGAAGAAGCTTTCCTTCAATGAATACGCCCACTCCCACTCCGGTTCCGATAGTTGCGTAGGCCACGCACTTTTTCCCTTTTGCCTGACCGAAAGTGGCTTCTCCGAGAACGGAGCCGTTGACGTCCGTGTCAAATCCCACAGGGCATGAAAGCGCGTCCTCAAAAGCCTTTACGATATTATAATTCTGCCAGGGCAGCTTGGGCGTGCTGGTGATATGCCCGTAGGTGGGAGAGCTTTTTTCCGGGTCGATTGGCCCGAAGCACGCGATTCCCAACGCTTCCACATTTGCCTTTTTAAAGTATTCCACCATCTTCGGAACGGTTTCCTCCGGTGTAATTGTGGGGATGGATATCTGTTCAAAAATTTTCCCCGTTTCGTCTCCAATGGCACATACCATTTTTGTGCCGCCTGCTTCCAATGCTCCCAGTCTCATAATTCTCACCCTGCCTCAGGCACAAACGCCTGCTTTCCTTTCTTTTTCGTTTCCCTTTTGCCGCTTTTTATCAGCGGCCCTGATATCTCTGATAAAACAGTTCCTGGTCAAGCTCCACGATTTCGGCGTTGCCGGTTCTGTAATTTCTGGCCATATCCTCAAAGGGGGTGTCATAAAGATACGACATCAGCGTCATAATCACCGCACTGTGGGTCACCGCCAGCGTGTCCTCGCTTTCCGTCCGGATAATATCGTCTAACGCCGGCAAAAGCCTCCCCAGAAGATGCTGATAGGATTCTCCCATGGGCGGAACCTGATACCGGCGGTTTTTCTGCCATACCAGATATTCCTCCGGGAAAGTCTCCTTTACCTGCTTCCAGGTATATCCCTCCCATTTGCCGAAACTGATTTCCTCCAGCCCTTCTTTCCGCTGCGGTCTGATTCCCATTTCCTCCCCGATAATGTTGGCCGTTTCCCATGCCCGCGCTTTTCCGCTGGCATAAATTTTTTTAATCTGATATCCTCTGACAAGCTCTCCTGCAAGTTTATCCGCCTGCTGCCTGCCCTTCTCATTTAATGTAGTGTCTGTCTGTCCCTGAATTTTATTTTCTATATTCCAGTCTGTTTCCCCATGCCTGACTAAATAAAGTCTCATTCCACTCCTTGCTTCCACCGTATAGACGGACAAATTTTAAATAACTTTAAAATTAACTGACATTTTCCTCAAATTCTTGGTATAATAAGAATATAGCGATTTTTAAAGGAGGTTAAACCATGTTTGAAAAAGGAGCCTATGTTATCTACGGCAGCAACGGAATATGCATCGTACAGGGCGTTACCACACTGAATCTGACAGGCGTTGACAAGAACAGAAAATATTACCTGCTGAAACCGGTCTATGCTTCAGGGAGCACCGTGTATACGCCGGTAGATATGGCCGACACGCTTCTTCGTCCCGCGCTTTCCAGGGAAGAAGCCCACCGGCTAATCCAGGCGATGCCCGATATTCCTCCTATTACGATTACCAATGAAAAGACACTGGAAAACACTTATAAGGAATATATGCGTTCCAACAGTTGTACGTCCTGGGTACGGCTGATTAAAACCATTTATCTCCGGAGAGAAAAAAGAATCTTAAACGGCCATAAAATAACCGCCCTGGACAGCCGTTATTTTAACCTCGCGGAAACCACTCTTTACGGAGAACTTGCCATTGCCCTTGATAAAACCCGCGACGAAATCAAAGCCTATATTGCCAGCTATATTGATACCATCTCCTCTTAAAAACTTTCCATGGAGCTGTCGGACACATTTTGGACAATCTGCCTGCGCGCC
>CAJTMZ010000062.1:14764-21081 GCA_910577445.1 uncultured Lachnospiraceae bacterium
CTTTATCCGGGCATAAAATATGTCCGGCAGCCCTTTCCTTTTATATATTCTCGCCGTTTGTCTCTATTACGGATTGATACCAGTGCGCGGAATCTTTCCATATTCTCTGCTGCGACTCGTAATCCACATAAATCAGGCCGAATCTCTCGGCATAGCCCCTTGCCCACTCAAAGTTATCCATAAGGGACCACTGGAAATATCCTCTCACGTCCACGCCGTCGCAAACGGCGCGTTTTAATTCCGCCAGATACTTTGCAAGGAAATCAATTCTTCCCGCGTCGTGTACTTTTCCGTCCGCGGAAATTACATCTCTGCAGGATAAGCCGTTTTCCGTAATGTAGACGGGCTTATGATACCTTTCCTGCAAGAACTTCGGTCCCCAGTAAAGACACTGAGGCGTCACAGGCCAGTCCATAGCCGTGGCCTGGGCTCCCACAGGGCGCTTTACCACCTCGGGCTTCCCGTCCTGTCCCATACGGATACAGCGGCCGTTGTAAATATTCTGCCCGTAAATATCAATGGGCTCTGAAATCAGCTTCATGTCGGCGTCCGTAATCTTCGGAAGATAAGCTTCATACTTCTTTAACCCCTCCTCCGGATAGGTTCCCAGCATCACAGGGTCTGACCACCAGGAAACGTTCCATGTCCAGTGCTCGGCATCGGGAAGTGCAAAATAGGCTTTTCTAGCCGCCTCCACATCTTCCTCCTGTCTGGTGGCAGGATAGGCTATGGAACTGGTAGGCGCATATCCCACGGTAAGCGGCCTCTTTCCAAATTCACGCAAAGCCTGCACCGCGCGTCCATGTCCCTTTAAGGTATTGTGCGCCATCAAAAGCGTGTCCTTCACAGGACATTTAAGCCCCGGCGCATGTTCTCCCTGCAAAAATCCAAGCCCGATAAAGCACTGAGGCTCGTTTAAAGTAAAATAATGCGTTACCCTGTCCGAAAAATTCTCCGCAACCACCTTCGCATACTCGCCAAACCATTCCGGGCTCTCGTCGTTCATCCAGCCCCCCTTTTTATAAAGCTCATAAGGGTAGTCCCAGTGGAACAGCGTAATATAAGGCTCGATTCCGGCTGCCAAAAGCTCGTCGATAAGCTGATTATAAAACCGGATACCGGCCTCGTTTACACGCCCGGTCCCCTCCGGCAGAATCCTCGGCCATGACAGAGAAAAACGGTAAGCCTTAAGCCCCATTTCCTTCATAATCGCCACGTCTTCTTTAAACCTGTGGTAGTGGTCGCAGGCAACGTCGCCCGTGTCTCCTCCGAAAACCCTTCCCTTTTCGCGGCAGAACACATCCCAAACATGGAGTCCTTTTCCGTCCTCATAGGCCGCTCCCTCAATCTGATAAGAGGATGTGGCCGCTCCCCATACAAAATCCTTCTGAAATCCCATTCTCTTTTCCTTTCCAAAGCGCGCCGGGCAGAATTTCCCCGCCGGGCGGCCGTCTTTATTTTTCATTTTGATTATACGCTTATACCCTAGCGTATGTCAAACACGCTGCGGATTTTTAATCCTTCCGGTTTGCCGCGCAGTATTTTTACCCGCTTTACGCCTCCGTTCATGTCAAAGTAATTGTCCTCAAGGAGTAAATCGTCCGCTTCATTCAGCACTTCCACCGACTTTGCAAAGGCTCCGGCGCAAACCACGATTTCCTCTCCCTCCGCCTTCACGCTAAGCTTTGGATTTTCGAAATGGAACTGCTTGGGCGGGCAGAACAGGACGGTTCCCTCAGAAACCAGCGCTCCGTCTCTGATACACTCGTAGCTCACATAATTTTCGTACAGGCCAGCCTCTAAAAGCTCCTCTTTTGGAAGCCACTCCGAAGACAGGGCAGGAACATCCATATCCGCCTCCCTGCTCCACAACGCTTCCCCCTTTGTGTTGCGAAGCGCCCATCTTACGGTAACGTGAACCGGCTCCATGGTCTCGTTCGCCACATTCAGATGAACCGCCTTTTTCACCTCGTAAGGCTCCGCATTGGGATTGGCGTCCTGGGTGAGGATTCCCTCCTCCGCACAGGAAAGCAGAACCGGCGCAAAGCAGCGCTTCTCGTAATAATGAAGAGCTTTCCAGCGGCCATAGTAATCAATGGACGACCAGCTTGCCACAGGCCAGCAGTCGTTTAACTGCCATACGATGGTTCCCATGCAGCGGCCCCTGTTTCTGCGGAAATGCTCCACTCCGTAGCGGATGGCCTCCGCCTGCAGAAGCTGGGACGCGTACAGCGTCACATCAAAGCTTGTGGGATACAGGAAAGTCTGTTCCAGATAATTCATAATCTTGCCGTTGGCGGAGGCGTTTCTCTGATGCTTTTCCATTACATAAGAAAAAATGTTCCTCTCCTGTGGCAGCGTAAAGGTTTCGCAGGTTTTCAGCGACGGGAAAGACTGGAAGCCAAATTCCGACACATAGCGGAAATAGAACTTCCGGTATTCGGTAAAAGGCTTGTTTCCGTGCCATACGTCCCAATAATGCACATCACCCCTGTTTTCGTCATTGGGATTGTCAAAGCCGCCTCCCGAGGAAGGACTTGCCGGCCAGTAAAAGGTATTGGGGTCATACTGCTTTAAAACCTTCGGCAGGATATACTCATACATCTTTATGTAATCGCTTTTTTCCTTAGGACCGCTTCCCCAGAACCCAAAGTCCACAAACATCTCCATCTCATTGTTCCCGCACCATAAGGCAAGGGAGGCATGATGGCGTATCCGCTTGATATTGTCAATAAATTCCGCTCTGATATTTTCCTCAAATTTATCGGACAGGGGATAAACGGCGCAGGCGAACATAAAATCCTCCCACACGATAAGCCCCAGCTCGTCGCAGATATCAAAGAAAGCGTCGTAAGGATAGTTGCCGCCGCCCCATACGCGGATACAGTTATAGTTTGCCAGCTTCGCGTCCGTCAAAAGCCGCCTTGTGCGCTCCGGCGTTACCCGCGGCAGAATATTGTCTTCGGGAATATAATCTCCGCCCAGAGCAAAAATTTTAACCCCGTTGACCTCATGGCAGAACTGCTCGCCGTACTCGTCCTTCTCGATATGCATCGTCAGGGTGCGCAGCCCGATTCTCCGTTTCCAAACGTCCAGAACCTCTCCGCCCTTTAACAGCTCCGCCTCCACCTGGTAAAGAGGCTGTCCGCCGTAGCCGTTTGGCCACCAGAGCTTCGGGTTTTCTATGGTGATGCCGGCCAGAACCTCATCCCTGTCATAAGTCTTGCTTATACCGTCCTCATCCGTTATCGTCACCCTGAGAGACAAATCAGAATACCTGTCAAAAGGCCGGATAATATCCTCGCCGATACGTTCCACATCCACATCCATGGTGAGCCGAACCCGGCCGTTTTCATGGTGCTGGGTAATGTAAACGCTGTCCAAACGCGCGTCGGTAAATCCCAAAAGATATACGTCCCGCCAGATTCCGGCATCGGGAAGACGAGGGCCCCAGTCCCACCCGAACATGCAATGGGCTTTCCTAAGATGGGGGAATCCCGTCATGGCATCCGTGGAACCCAGAATCGGTTCGTTTTCACATGCTTTTCTGATAAATTCCGTGGGGGAATGCAAAACCACTTTCAGCTCGTTATCCTTCGGCTTTAAAAGCTCCTTTACCGAAAATTCCCATGTCCGGTGCATGTTTTCCACATAGGCAATCCACTGATTATTCAGATAAATATCCGCCACCGTGTCAATTCCGTCAAAGTGCAGCAGCACTTTCTCCTTTCTAAGGATTTCCTCCGGCGCCGAAAAAACGGTCACGTACTCAAAATCATTTTCCATGATTTTAAGCGCTTTCAGCTCGTTATCACGGTAATAAGGGTCCTCCATAAGACCGTTTTCCAGAAGGTCGTTGTAGACGCTGCCGGGGACAGTGGCCAAAACTCCTTCTTTGCACAGACCGGAATACATCTTCCAGTTGTCGTGTAGTTTTTTTGTGAGCATTTTTTACCTCCAAGTTTAATTTCAGTTTTACTGCCATAGCTTTAAAATCATAATTCACAGTCTTGCTTTAAAAATTATTCTATCATCAAAAGCCCCTGCTTTCAACGAAAACAGAGGCTTTTAACGAGTCATTATTTTTTCGTATCCTTCCGTTAAATTTTCAAAAATCCTGATTTCTAACGGTATAATTTGGGCCTTTCTCTTAACCCTTTTCTATTTCCATCACATAGTCTTCCCACTTTGCATGGCTTTTTCATCTTCTATCCATTTCACGATATTTTCCGCGTCTTTTTCTCTGTAAGGCTGTAATCTCATAAAATCTCCCTTCTTCTGCAAACGGAAGAGCCTTTTACAGCTCTTCCGTCTTATATACAGCATAACCTTCATAATAATAGCTATGGTCAATACCTTTCATGTAAATTTCTCTGTCGTTTACTTTATCGGTAAGAGCCTGCCGTAAAATGTGCCTGATTTCAATATCTCTGACCGGGCTTCGCTCCATTGCAAGAAGGTAGTCGTCCTTATCCACCTTTCTCCAGTCAATGACCTGGCCGATTTCCTTTTTTAACATCATATCCAGCCAGATTCGCATACTCCGTCCATTCCCCTCCCTGAAAGGATGGGCAACATTCATTTCAACATATTTTTCAACAATCTCATCAAAGGCAGACTGGGGCATTTTCTCTATGCTCTCAAGAGCTTCTCGAAGATACATAACGGAGGCAAACCGGAAATTACCCTTTGCAATATTTACATCCCGCAGCTTTCCGGCAAATTCATAGATTTCTTCAAAAAGAAATCTGTGGATTTCGGCAAGCGCTTTATATGTTCCCGCCTCAAGGCTGTCCAGATAACCGCTTTCAAACAGTTCAGCCGCTCTTTTCTTACTTATCTTTTCTTCTGCCCTTGCAAGCTCCGCAGAAGACATCACTCCCAATTTATTTTCAAGCGCCATTACATTTCCCTTTAAATTATAATCAAAAATCCACAAGTCTCCTTATCTCAATACCATTATAGACCACTTTCTCCCCGCTTACCAGATATCCGCTGCAATTATTTTTCAGCCGCTCCTGTTCCTCATCTGCATCAGATTCATCTCCCCATTTTCAAAATATACAACAAAATCCGTAAAAGCGCTGAATTTTAAATCTATCGAAAGCCTGATACCGGGAAACTCCTTTACGTCATCCATCCCTCCTTCCCACAAAATGCATTTACATTTTACCATGTCATTGTCTTTCTCAAACACATACAGTCCGTTTTCATCATATGCACCGTATGTAACGCCATTTCCGTTTTCACTGGCAGAAAACAGCAGCCGGTTTTCGTCCGGATTATCCAACGGACTTAAATAAATATCACCATTTAGCATCAGATAGACAACACCGTATTCACTGATTAAAACATCCCCCAGACAGCCCATCTTCTTCACCGTTCGTTTTTCTTTCGTGTCGCAAATATACAGAGTGTCCGTTTTACCGTCTTTTACAGCAAACATTTGAAAATTAAATATAGAATTAATATATCCAAAATTAACGGTCCCTTTTTCCATCAAATCTTCAAAAGGTTTTACTGCACCGGCAATTTTGTTTTCATGCTCATCCTGATTTAATGCCTGTCCGTCGTCCGTTCTGAAAGCTTCGCATCCGTTTTCCAATCCCAAATAAAGATAACCGTCTTTTGAATAAATCTCAGTACATGACCAGTACTTCTCCTCCCAGGGAAGCAGTATCCGCCTTTCCATGGTCGTCAGATTAATTCTGCCGATACCGTTTTCTTCTTCTGAATCTGCCGGATATTTCAGATAATACAAATAACCGCCGTCAATGTTTCCCAGTATAAATTTCCCTTTTTCAATCTGCTTGACGGCTTTTGAGCCTGAATCCATACTGCACAGATAACCTGACTGTGTAAAATACAGCTCTTCCTCATTTATCTTCGCGTTGTTGTAATAATTGTTTTTCAAATCCAAAAGCATTTCATCGCTATCCTGCCGTTCGTCAAAGACGCTCGTTATTTCCTCTATCCTCTGCTGTCCTTCCGAAACGCCTGTCGGTTCTTTTATCATCTGCCGCTTAGCAGAAACGCCGTTTCCCATCAGCGAGCAGCCAGTAAGCACCATACAGCCGGCCAGCGCTCCCAGCGTCCATCCGCTGCCTTTCCTTGTTTGAAATGGCTTTGACAAAAAAAGGATTCTCTCCCTCAGCAGACTCTTTTTTCCAGCCATGGAAATGCCTGCCGCAGGCCCTCTTTTTCCCCTTTCCTTTAACAGTTCCAATAAGGTCAGGCCATATTCCTGCCGCCTGTCCATACCGATTATCCTTATTACGGCTTCGTCACAGGCCAGTTCGCAATCCCTGTTTATGAAA
>CAJTMZ010000062.1:21096-25750 GCA_910577445.1 uncultured Lachnospiraceae bacterium
CCGCCAGCCATACAAAAGGGTCGAACCAGTAAATGGCGCAGAGAAAGTTTCGTACAGCGGTAAAAAACAAATCTCCCTGTTTTAAGTGGCAATATTCATGCAATATCATATAGCGCATGGATTCCGGATTTTTTGTCATATCCGGGTGCAGATAAATATTTTTTCCAAATAAAAAAGGCGCTGCGCATTCTTCCAATAAATATATCTTTGTTTTCGTCTCTTTATCTTCTTTCAAAAAGATTCTCTTTTTTTGCAGCTTCACTGCAAAAATGCCGTTAGCTCCCAATATAAAACCAAATAAGACCACCGTAACAGTATTCCTGATTATTCCCGGGACAATTTTATAAAAAAGGATTTTTTGTTCCGCTCCGGTTTGATTCTCTTCTTTCCTTTCATTTCCTTCAGGAAAATCATTGCCTTGTTGCACTTCCGGCTCATTTTCCTGATTATCCGGCAAAAGGGGAATTTCCCATAACATTTCTCTCAGAACTTCCCCATTTATATCGCCTGTTTTTCCTTGCCTGTAATCCACTCTCCGGGTTACATTTTCTTTAAAAGCCGGAACGGGAATCCGAAAATAAGGAAAAAAAAGCAATACTATCGGCAAAATACCCCACATATAGTATTGAAACTTTCTTGATATTTTCCCCATAGCCAATTTCCGTATAAAAAGCAACCCCGTCACAATAATTCCCGAGCGAATAATCACTTCCATTTCATTCTCCTTTCGCGTTTTTTAACAGGCTCTCTAATTCCTCAATCTCCTTTCCTGACAGCTTTTCATCTTTTATCATAGTCTTTACCATCAGCCCCAGACTGCCAGAAAACGCTTTATTCAGGAAAGAATCTATCTCCTGTAACTGCGCATCCTTTCGGCTTATATCTGCAAAAAATAATTTGGCTCTTTCTCCTTCCTCATAATGAACCGCCCCTTTCGCCTCAAGACGTTTTAAATAAGTAATCACCGTATGTTTTGACCACCCAGTCTCTTCCGCAAGGGCTTTGGTAAGCTCCGTAATTGTCCGGGGTTCTTTTTCCCATATTAAGTTCATCATCTTCCATTCATAATTTGACAGTTGAATCATAGCTTTTCTTTTCGCCTTCCCTTAATATTCCTGTTTAGCAGGCACTGCCTTTTCAGCGTCTTTGTCTTATCCCTTAAAAGTCTTTAAAAAATACAGGTTGACATATGTACACCTATATACTATCAAAAAGGTACACTTATGTCAACCTGTATTTTTATGAGGAAATATTCCTTGACGCTTCCCCAAAAATGGAGTATTCTTTAACAAACAACTAAACAGCAATTATGTCTTCAGGGCAGGGTGAAATTCCCGCTCGGCGGTTACAGTCCGCGGGTGCGAAAGCACGGGGTCCGGTGAAATTCCGGAACCGACGGTTATAGGCCGGATTAAAGAAGGTGTGTTGAATTGTCAGGATAACTCTGGCCTTTTGCACTCTTTTTTACTCATCAGACTACTCTGTTGACATTCATCACACCGATACTTCCGCACCCGAAAGGCATTTTGCATTTTGGGTGTTAAATTTTTTAAGGAGGTATCCCCTATGGATTACAAAACAAAAAAACTCACTGCAACCGGCATGTTCTGCGCCCTGGCCTATCTGGCTGTGGCCACTATGCGAATCCCCCTCATACTTTTCTTAAAGTATGAACCAAAAGACGTAGTCATTACAATCGGCGGACTGATTTTCGGTCCTCTCACTTCCTTTTGGATTTCCCTGATTGTCTCCTTTGTGCAGATGCTCACTATCAGCGAAAACGGTATTTTAGGCTTTTTGATGAATGTCATCTCAAGCTGCTCCTTTGCCTGCACAGCATCCTTTATCTACGGCAAAAAACGCACCCGTTCCGGCGCAGCGGCGGGACTTTTGTCCGGATGGGCATCCATGATTTTAGTGATGTTGCTCTGGAATTACCTGATTACACCCCTTTACATGGGAACCACCAGGCAGGACGTGGTAAAACTCTTACTTCCCGCCTTTCTTCCCTTTAATTTCATCAAAGGCGGACTGAATGCGGCGCTTACCATGCTTCTCTATAAGCCGGTTGTAACCGCCCTAAGGCGCGCCCGTCTGGTTCCCGAATCCCGGATAAAGACCTGACGCTTTACTTATCCTTTCAGACAGGCCCAATGTGCGGTTTTATCTCATCATCAGTCCGTAATTCCATATCCCACATTGGGCCGCATGGCGCAGTAAGCCGCGTCCGCCGCAAATATCAGTAAAAGAAGAAGGCAAATTACGGCAAGCCGCTTTTTCGAAAGCCTGCGGTACACTTTTTCATAAAAAGGCAAAACCAGACAGACAAGCGCCGTTCCGAACAGCCCGAAGATTGCCGTTCCAATCAGGCAGATTCTTCCGCCAATGTTTAAAAAATGCCCGCTGTAATCCCACCATCTGATTCCCCACCGCCGCTCTAAAAAATAGCTGGTCAGATATTCCAGTACGGAACAGGCAAGGGCCGACAGAAAAAACACTTTCACAGGCTTTTTTCCAAGGGAGCGCAAAAGGACGCAGAGCAGAAGTCCTCCCACTCCGTAAATCGGAAGATATGGGCCTTTGTATACGCCTCTGTTGATAAAGGCATGTTCCGTAAAAAAATATAACGCTACCTCCCAGAGCCAGCCGATAAAGGAAAGGGAGAAAAACAGCAGCACATAATATTCAAATTCATAAGATATTTTTTTCTTTTCCATATTAGACATGATGTCCGGATTCGACGGCTTTATTCTTGCATCTTATCTTTGTGTGTGCTATATTTTGTTTATAGAATTTCTGTAACATTCTTTAGGAATTCTTCAACTAATTTCTTTTTTCAATTTATTAATCTTACTATTTTTACCCAATCATTATCATTTACAAAAGAAAGGACAATTCTATGCAAAAACACATCCAGGCAGCTTCTGAGCATTCTCCTGTCTCTGGCAGCCAGACTTTTTCCTCACGCAACTCCGAAATCAGGGTTTCCGGCTTTCCGTCATGGCAGTCCGCCACAGGTCCCGTCGCCATCCCCATGACCAACGACTATCTCTTCCGGGCTTTGATGCAGAGAAACAATAAGGTTTTAAAGGGCCTTATCTGTTCCCTTTTGCATATGCATCCGGAAGATGTTACATCCGTGATTATCACCAATCCTATTGAACTGGGCGAAGCCATCGACCAGAAAACGTTTATGCTGGATATTAAGGTTTTCCTGAACGCGTCAACCGTTATCAATCTGGAGATGCAGGTCATCAACCGGCACAACTGGCCAGAGCGCTCCTTAAGCTACCTGTGCAGAGCCTTTGACAGTCTGCATTCAGGCGAAGAATACGAGAGCGCAAGACCGGTTATCCAGATAAGCCTTCTGGACTTTACCCTCTTTAAAAACCATCCGGAATTCTATGCCACATATAAATTTCTTAATGTAAAAAATTATACTTTATATAGTGACAAACTGCGTCTTTCCGTGTTAGACTTAACACATACGGATTTGGCAACAGACGAAGACAGATACTATCAGATAGATTACTGGGCATCTCTTTTTAAGTCCACAACATGGGAGGAGATAAAAATGCTTGCACAGGATAACGAATATATCAACGAGGCTTCCGCCACTATTTACCAGCTCAGTCAGGAGGAAAAAGTCCGGCTGCAATGTGAAGCCCGGGAAGATTATTACCGGCTGCAGAGGGGTATGCAGCGCAGGATGGAGAAACTGACCGAAGAGTATGAGAAACTTCTTTTATGGGCAAAAGAACACGGTTATAAAGATTGACTTTCAAACCCATTATCCCCAAATAACCGAAAGGCTGCAGCCCAAATACTACGCCACAGCCTTTCCCGCTATTTTCATTTAAACCATAAAATAATCAAACCTGTTTCCCGGTTCGTCAAACCTTCTGTCCCGCCAGTAATATTCCTTGTCGTGTTCGTTGATTTTGCGAATGGGGCGGCAGGGATTGCCTACTGCGACCGTATAATCGGGAATGTCTTTTGTCACCACGCTTCCGGCGCCAATCACCGCGAATTTTCCAATCGTGATTCCGGGCAGAACGATAGAACCTGCCCCCAGCCATGCGCCGTCTCCGATGGTAATGGGAAAAGAATACATGCTGCATTTTGCGCGTTCTTCCGGGTCGATGGGGTGCCCTGTGGTGCAGAGCGTTACATTTGTTCCAAAAAGGCATCCCTTTCCAATCGTGATGGAAGCGTCGTCAATCAAAGTCAGCCCTGCGTTGGCATAGGTACCGTCGCCGATGGTAACGGTCGTCCCCACCAGAAGGGAGAGGGGCTGGTTAATCCACACATCCTTTCCCACCGTACCGAATATCTGTTTCATCAGTTCCGCCCGTCTGGCGGTTTCGCTTGGCCTGGACATATTAAACTCGTACATCAAGTCTTTCATTTTCCCCTGATGAGCGATAAACTCTTCCGTATCAAGCCAGAGCTGTCCCTTTGCAACTCTCTCCTGCCTTTCCTGTTCTGTCATGGTATGAAACCTCCTTTTTGTCTGTTTTTGCTTATACCTTGCATTCTGCGCGCACCGGCGCATCTTTGCCTTCCATTATACCACGAAAAGCCAGGGACGAGAACGCCGTTTTACAATGTATCACGGAAATCAATTTTCAGATTCCGGTGGGAGTATGCAGAG
>CAJTMZ010000063.1:0-7690 GCA_910577445.1 uncultured Lachnospiraceae bacterium
GCGGACGCATTATCAAGCGGCCGAAAATCGATTTACCCTAAGTGTGCCGTAGGGCCGGAGCGGAACTGAAAAAACAGCGAAGGCCCGGAAGGCACACAAATCGATTAGCGGACGCATTATCAAGCGGCCGAAAATCGATTTACCCTAAGTGTGCCGTAGGGCCGAAGCGGAACTGAAAAAACAGCGAAGGCCCGGAAGGCGCACAAATCGATTAGCGGACGCATTATCAAGCGGCCGAAAATCGATTTACCCTAAGTGTGCCGTAGGGCTGAAGCGGAACTGAAATAGGAGGATTATTATGACATTAAACGAGCGGGTAAACCAACTGCTTACAGGCAAAGGGGAAAACTACATTTTCCCCTTTTTCTGGCAGCATGGTGAGGAAGAAGCGGTTTTAAGGGATTATATGCAAAAAATCAAAGAGGCCAACATCGGAGCGGTCTGTGTGGAAAGCCGTCCCCACCCGGATTTTGTGGGTGAGAAGTGGTGGAAAGATATGGACGTGATTCTGGACGAGGCGAAAAAGCTTGGCATGAAAGTCTGGATTCTGGACGATTCCCATTTTCCCACGGGATATGCGGCGGGAAAAATGGAGACGGCGGACAAGGAGCTCTGCCACCAGTATCTGGATTACAATGTGCTGGAAGCCTGGGGGCCGAGGAAGAGGATGGAGATAAACGTGGAGGCTTATGCAAAGCCTCAGCCTCTTCCGCCCTGGATGCCGCCCATGCCGGGAGAGCCGAAGAGAAAACTCTGTGATGACAGCGTGTTTCGCGTGATTGCCTGTCCGGTGGAGGAAAAGGGGCGGATTGGCGCGCCGGTGGATATGACGGGGCAGGTGAAAGACGGGAGACTCATCTTTGACGTGCCCGAGGGTTACTGGAAAATTTATGTGGTATATCTAACAAGAGATGCCAGAGGAAGAAACAACTATATCAATTTTCTGGACGAGAAATCCTGCCGCGTGCTGGTTGACGCTGTCTACGAGCCTCATTATGAAAAATATGGAGCGCTTTTCGGGACGGTGATTGCGGGCTTTTTCAGCGACGAGCCGCCCATCGGAAACACGCCGGGCTATACCAGAGGGGACTTGATTGGAAAACCGGATATGTCTCTTGCCTGGTCGAGTGAAATGCAGGCCATGATGGAAAAGGAATACGGAAAAGGATGGGAGATTGAAACGCCGTTTCTGTGGAACCGGGGAAGCGACGGACAGCGGACGGCACGGATAAGAACCGCCTATATGAATGCGGTGAGCAGGCTGGTTTCCCGCTGCTTTTCCAATCAGCTCGGAAAATGGTGCGGGGACCATGGGGTGGAATACATCGGCCATATGCTGGAGGACTGCGATTCCAGCGCCAATTTAGGGCCAAGCATGGGACACTTTTTCAGGGGGCTTTCCGGCCAGCATATGGCGGGCATCGACAACATCGGCGGCCAGGTGCTGCCGGGGGGACAGAATGTACGCCGCCACGAGCCGGATATGTGTCAGGACAGCGCGGGATTTTATCACTATATGTTGGGACGCATGGGGGCTTCCATGGCGGCTATAGACGCAAAGAAAAAGGGACGCTGTATGTGTGAAAATTTCGGCGCATACGGATGGCGCGCCGGTGTTTCTCTGGAAAAATATCTGATGGACCATTTTCTGGCAAGAGGGGTCAACCACTATGTGCCCCATGCTTTTTCACCCAAGGCGTTTCCCGACCCTGACTGCCCGCCTCATTTTTACGCCCACGGGGAAAATCCCCAGCTTAAAGCTTTCGGCGCGCTTATGGCCTACACCAACCGGATTTGCCATTTGATTAGCGGCGGCGTGGGAGAAGCGCCTGTGGCTCTTTTGTATCACGGGGAGAGCCAGTGGGCGGGAGAGTATGAGAGCAACATTTTAGCCTGCCGTTCCCTGACGGAGGGCCAGATAAGCTTTCTGATAATTCCGGCGGATGTGTTTGCGGATACGGAAGGGGCTGCGGTATTTTCCGAAAAAGAAAAAACGCTGAATATCAATGGAAACGTCTGCCGCGCGCTGGTGATTTCCGGCTGCCGGTATCTTACGAAAGCAGCGGCGGAATTTGCGGCAAAAGCGGTGGAAGCAGGTTTTAAGGTTGTCTTTACCGGAAGGCTGCCGGAGGGGATTTCCGATACGGATAAAGAAGAAAGCAAAGCGCTGACGGAAAAGCTGTCGGGATGCAGGGTGGTTCCTGTGGAAAAACTGGCGGAGGAATTTGCGGAGGATAGCTGGCGGACGGTAAGCCTTGAGAAGCCGGAGAAGTATCTGACGGCCTATCATTACAGAAACGGACAGGATTTGTATCTCATATTAAACGAAAATGCGGCGCAGGGAATAAGCCAGTGGATAACGCTTCCGGCAGGCGGAACGGAGATTGCGGCATATGATGCATGGGAAAACAAAATCCGTCCGGTGCAGGTACGGGAAGTACCGGATGAGGGAAAGGGCGGAAAAGTTCAGGTTTATGTGGAGCTGGAGCCTCTTGAGATGCTGGTGCTTTTGTGCGGTACAGCAGACGGAATGTCGGGAGCGGACTTGGAAAACGGCGGCCGGCGGGCGGAGTTGGAAGAAGAATGCGGAAAGAAACTTTCGGATGACGGAGACAGGGAAAAAATTTATAAACTGGATAAATTTACGGTATCCCGTTGTGAGAACAAGGATTATCCAAACTTTGCCGATGTTGAGGAGGCGGATTTGGAAAACGGGATGGCTCTGCGGCACCCGGAATTTTCAGGTATCTACCGTTATGAAACCACTGTGTCTTTAGAAAACGCGAAAGCAAACGAAGAGGCGGCGCACAAGGAGAAAGCGCATATGGCAGAGTGTAAAGCCTGGCTTTGCCTGACAGAGGTTTATGACTCCGCGGAAGTGTTTGTAAATGGACAGTCTGCGGGAATCCGTGTGGCGCGTCCTTACCGGTTCGACATAACAGAAGCGCTTGAGGACGGCGAAAACCGGATTGCAATTGAAGTGGCGACCACTCTTGAGAGGAAAGCGGCGGCCATCGGAGCGGGAGATAGAGGAATGGGAGCGCTTACGCCGCTTTCACCTACAGGTCTTATTGGAGATGTGACTTTGAAGGTACAGGCGTAAAAAATCAGGGGCCTGCCAGGCGACAGAGGAAACGTGATTTGGCAGAGCGCCGGTTCGCAGAGAAGGGGACGAAAGATGATAAAAAGACTGATGCTTTACATTGTGGCGATTTTCATTTTGGGATTCGGCATTGTTTTAAACACAAAAGCGGGGCTGGGGGTAGGTTCCATTAACACACTTCCTTACGCTGTAAGCCGGATTACCCCTCTTTCTCTGGGAACGGCGACTACGTTTATGTACTTTGTATTTGTGGCGGGACAGACGGCGGTTTACCGGAAAATTAATGCCAAAGTCCTGCTGCAGATTCCCTTTTCCTACGTGATGGGAGTAGTCATTGATTTTTATGATAACCTGATGGATTTTCAGGCGCGGACGCTTCCCGTAAGTTTTCTTCTTCTGGCGGCGGCAATCGTGTGCACGGCCTTTGGCGCCTACGCGACCGTGACCATGGATTTTATACCCAATCCGGCTGACGGTATGGCAAAGGCGGTTAGCGTTGCGCTCTGTAAGGAATTTGGGCAGGGGAAGCTCATCTTTGACTGTGTGATGATTTTGGCGACTGCGGCGGTATCCCTTGCGTTTGCCGGAAAAATTATCGGAATCGGAATCGGAACGGTGCTGTCCGCAATTTTCATCGGGAAGCTGATTGGGGTGTTTGGCCGCAGGATTGGCGGATATATGAACGGCGTGGTGGAAAGAAGCCGGAAATGATGACAATAATCAGGCTGCTCCTCATTTTTTAAAAGTTGAATAAAAAAATCTTATCATTTATAATTTAATGACAGTATTGAACACAGGGGGAAAGAGCATGAAACGTAAATATCCAAATCTCTGCAAGCCAATCACTTTGGGCAGGGTAACCTTCCGCAACCGCATGTTTTCCGCGCCTATGGGCGGAACTGACATTACAAATGACGGCTGTATCGGGCCGAAGTCAACCGCTTTTTACGAACTGCGGGGAAAAGGTGGCGCGGCGGCCGTAACTGTCAGCGAATGCATGGTGCATCCGAAAACGGACGGCTCCCACGCTTATCATCTGGATACGGCAATCTTAAATTCGCTGGCCTCTGCAACCTATACGGCGGACGCAATCCGCAGACACGGGGCAATGCCAGGTATCGAGCTGTCCCACTCCGGCATGTACGCGGGCACCTATATGACCGACAAGAGCAGGCAGAAATCCATGAACCAGTGGGGCCCTTCGGACACCACGCGGCCCGACGGGGTGGAGGTAAAGGCCCTTACCGGAGAACTGATAGATGAGATTGTAAGCGCTTATGGCAATGCTGCCGGCCTTGCAAAGCGGGCGGGCTTTGAGATGATTATGATTCACGGCGGACACGGCTGGCTGATTAACCAGTTTTTATCCCCTTATTTCAATAAAAGAAGCGACGGATACGGAGGAAGCCTTGCAAACAGATGCCGCTTTGCCGTGGAGGTGTTAAAGGCGGTGCGGGAGGCGGTTGGGCCGTATTTTCCCATAGAATTTCGTATGAGCGGCTCGGAGCTTTTTGAAGGCGGTTATGATTTGGAGGAGGGCATCAGGATTGCCAGGCAGATTGAGCCTTACATAGATTTGCTTCATGTGTCGGCGGGGACTTACCAGAGAGGATTCGGCGACACCCATCCGTCCATGTTTAAGGAGCACGGCTGCAACGTGTATCTGGCCGCCGAGATTAAAAAGAATGTGTCGGTTCCGGTGGCTACAATCGGGGGCTTAAACGACCCGGCCCAGATGGAGGAAATTATTGCCAGCGGAAAAGCGGACGTGGTTTATATGGCGAGAGCCCTTTTGGCCGACCCCTTTCTTCCCCGGAAAATCATGGAAAACAGGGAAGAGGATATTGTAAAATGCCTGCGCTGCTTTACCTGCATGGCGGAGCGGGCGGCTACGGCGACCAGAAGATGTACGGTAAATCCCCTGATAGGCCGGGAAATTGAGGGGGACGAGGTGCGCCCGGCGCCTGAACGGAAAAAGGTTCTGGTGGCAGGCGGAGGCCCTGGCGGGCTGTATGCGGCCTACACCGCCGCAAGACGGGGACATCAGGTGATTCTCTGTGAAAAGGAAAAGGAAGCGGGCGGTATTCTGAAAAGCGAGCAGGCGCTGCCCTTTAAGAGAGAAATGTATGAGCTTTCTCTGACTTATCGGCATTTCTGTGAGCAGGCGGGAGTGGAAATCCGTTTAAATACCGAGGTGACGGCAGAGTATGCGGAAAAGGAAGCCCCCGACGCACTGATTATTGCAGTGGGCTCAGAGCCGCTTCTTCCGCCGATTCCGGGCCTTTCGGGTGATAATGTGGTTCTGGTGAACAATTATTATCTGGAAAAGGATAAGGTGAAAGACGAGGTAGTGGTTTTCGGCGGCGGCCTGGCCGGGTGCGAGTGTGCCGTTCATCTTGGAATGGAAGGTAAGACCGTCCGTTTAGTGGAAATGCGGGATGAACTTGCCCCCGACGCCAATGTGCGCCACAGACCTTTGCTGTTAAAGGAGATTGAAAAATATGTTACCGTATACACCGGATACAAAGGGATTTCGGTGACAAAGGAGGGAATTGTCTGCGGGGATAAAGAGGGCAATGAAATCCTTGTGCCGGGAAAAACCGTTATCTGCGCACTGGGACAGAAATCCCGTCTGGACATGGTGGAGAACCTTCGGGACAGTGCGCCTTACGTTGCTGTGATTGGAGATGCGGCAAGGGTTTCCACAATTACAAACGCCGTGTATCAGGGGTATCATGCGGCGCTGGATATATAGGCAGTGACAGAGAGGGCTTTTGGCGATGGATGCGCTGGGAGCCCTGTTTTTGTTTTTTTAAAGTTGAATAAAGAAATTTTATGATTTATAATAAAATTAGTCCGACAACTTCGGAGTATAAGCGAATGAAAGAAGACATAATATAACAAAACCAATGAAAGGAGTTGTTTGGTATGATTACAGCAGAGCTGGCAAAAAAAATTGATTTACTCCCGCTGGAATCTTATAGTAAGGTGGAAGATTTTGTTGAACAGCTTATTGCTCTTAATATGCAGGAGGATAAAGAAACCGCATTCAGGATATTTACGGATAAAATGAATGAAGCGGAGCAGTGTGTCCGAGAGAATGGGTATTATACAGAGGAGGAGGTTGAAGCAGAGTTGGCAAAAATATGACGCAAAGAAAAATTATTTATTCAGAGATTGCGCTGACAAAAAGGAAAGCAATTAAACGAGATATAAAAGAAAAATACGGACAGGAAAGAGCGGATAAGTTTTCCGAAAATATTTCAAAGGCCTTGGCTAAATTGAAAAAGTTTCCAGAATCAGGAATTTCTCTTAGGAAAACTTATCAATTAGATTGTGATTATTATATTCTTTTTGCAGAACACAATTATTTTGTATACAGAATAACAGATAATGCGATTTTGATACTTCAGGTGTTTAATGAAAAAGAAGATTTTTTGTATCACATGTTTGGTATCGTTACCCTTTCGCAGGATACTATTGATTACTGGAAGGAATAGTTTGTAAAAGTAGCACATTACATCGGATAAATGGACAGATACATAAACGGATACACTTTCAGAACAGTTCAAAATTTCTGGCTTTCAGGAAAAATTCTTTTCACAGAACTTCACCATACAAAAAAATTACAAATTCCCCCTTGACCCTTACGGAACGTCATAGTCTACAGTTATTTTGTGGTAAGCAGACGCCGCGGTCAAAGACTGCATTTCGTGTGTCTGAGTTATGAAAAAAAGGAAACGGGAGGTCATACAGTTATGAGGACAGTAAAGGAAATATCGGATTTAACAGGTATCAGCGTGCGCACGCTTCACTACTATGACGAAATCGGGCTTCTTGCGCCCACGGAAAAAAGTGACGCGGGATACCGGCTTTATGACGATAAGGCTCTGGAAACATTACAGCAGATATTGTTTTTCAGAGAGTTCGACATTCCCCTTAAGGAAATCAAAGCGGTAATTGAAAACCCGGCTCTTGACAGGAACCACATACTGTTGATGCAGAGGAAAATGCTGACGATGAAAAAGGAGCGTATGGAACGCCTGATTGCCAGCATTGACAACATTCTGAAAGGAGAAAAGAAAATGGACTTTGAGGTATTCAGTAAGACGGAGCTTGAGGGAATGGCGGACGATATGATTGCGAATATGAACGAAGCGCAGAAGGGAGCGCTTATCGAAAAGTTTGGCAGTGTGGAGCAGTGGCGGAAGGAGTTCCTTAAGAAGGCTTCCAGCGAGGAGGCTCAGAGAAGCTTTGAAATCGTGGTAGGTTGGTACGGAAGCAAGGAAAAGACGCTGGAGGCAATGAAGGAAGACAGGGAGCCGGGTAATTCGGAGCTTTTTACGGCTTACCAGAAGCGTTTTAAAATCGTTATGGAAAAAGCTGCCACGAAAAAGGGCTCCGATGTAAATTCTTTTGAGGTAAAAGAACTGGTTGGGGAATATGATTTCCTTTCAAAGCAGATGTACCGGATGGACGACGTCACGGAAATGATGCTGGAATACGCAAGGAGCTGCCGGGAAAAGCCGGAGATTGTGAAAATGCTGGACGACGTTTACGGCGAAGGCTTTGCAGAATTTTTTGGAG
>CAJTMZ010000063.1:7707-25425 GCA_910577445.1 uncultured Lachnospiraceae bacterium
TATAAACGGAAATAATTTTTATTCACTTGCAAAATCCTGACAATTCACGTCAGGATTTTTGTGTTACAATAAATAATATAAAAATAAATAATTTGAATACGCAGAGAAAAAAGGAGGCAGAAGAAACATGATATCGGGAGTAATCGGTTTGTATTGCCGCTGTACGGAACAAACGCCTGGGAGCGGGCTTAGGCAGTGAAGGCGGGAAGATTGTTTAACATACTCTACCATCTGTTGAATAAAGGACAGGCCACTGCTAACGAGCTGGCGGAAAAGTTTGAGGTTTCCGTGAGGACAATTTACAGGGATATCGACTCTTTGAGCGAAGCGGGGATTCCTGTTTACACGGAGGCGGGAAGAAGCGGCGGTATCCGTCTGCTTGGCGATTTTGTTTTGGACAGGACAGTCTTTTCGGAGGAAGAAAAAAAGGAGATGCTCTCGGCGCTTGCGAGCCTGTCCGTCACGGGAAATCACTTTGAAAAGGCGGCGCTGGAAAAACTCTCGGCGGTGTTTCAGATTCCGTCAGAGGACTGGTATGAGGTGGATTTTTCAAGATGGGGAGAAATAACCGGCGACAGGGAAAAGTTCGAGACGCTGAAAACGGCGGTAATATACCATCGGTGCATGGAGATTTTGTACACGGGTTCATACAAGGAGAAAAGCGAAAGAGTCATCTGGCCCCTGAAACTGCTGTATAAGTCGAAGGAGTGGTATGTGAAAGCCTATTGTACAAAAAAGGAGGATTTTCGGCTTTTCAAGCTGAACCGGATTTTAAAGTGGAGCCTGCTTGACGAACATTTTACGCCGGTTCCCTATTCTGAAAGCGCCGATTCCGGCCGGCGGACATTGGAGCAGGTGGTACTGCGCTTTTCGCAAAAGATTTCCTGGCGGATTTACGACGAGTTTGATGAAAGGATGATAAAAGAACTGGAGAACGGGGATTTGCTTGTAAGAGTATCCCTTCCGTCAGACGAATGGCTGTTGGGCTACCTTCTTTCTTTCGGAGCGGAAGCGGAGGTGGTTGAACCGATATACTTGAAGAAGCTTCTGGCAGAAAAAGCCAGGGAAATTTATGAAAAAAACAGGTTTTGATAACCTGGCTGGAACATTTTTATATTTTTATTTTATGTGAAATAAATACTGACACAGGATGTCATGTTTTCTGTGATATAACGGAAGAGTAATCTGGCAGAAGGAAAATCTGCAGACGCGTCCGGCAGCCTTTTGACGAACGCGGCGCGGAAATAGGACACATGTAATGCACATCAGGACATGATGTGGAAAATGGAGGAAAACATGAGCAGACCTGTCACAAAATCAGAATTGTTAAACGCGGCGGAAAAAAACTATGAGGAAATGAATAAGCTGATTTCCACACTTTCGGAAAAGGAACTGGAAACTTCTTTTGATTTCACAAAAATGAAATCCAGAAAGGAAGCCCACTGGGGGAGAGATAAGAACCTCCGGGACATTTTAATTCATCTTTATGAGTGGCACCAGCTACTGCTGAACTGGGTTTCGTCCAATGAAAAGGGCGAGGAGGCGCCTTATATCCCGGCCCCCTATAACTGGCGGACTTACGGGGAAATGAACGTGGCGTTCTGGAAAAAGCATCAGGATACGACGCTGGAGGAAGCGAAACAAATGCTGGAAAAATCCCACAGAGAGGTTATGGCCCTTGCGGAAAGACTCACGAACGAGGAGCTTTTTACAAAAGGCGCGTTTAAGTGGACGGGCGGAAACATGCTGGGCTCTTATTTTGTGTCAGATACCTCAAGCCATTATAACTGGGCCATGAAAAAGCTGAAAGCGCACAGGAAAAGCTGCGCAAAACAGTAGCAGGCATGGAAAAAGATTTGTTTAGCCGCCCCGGCCCCGCATGAGGCCGGGGCAACTGTCTGCCATAGGGCCATATGTCCATGCCGGAAAAGAATGTTGTAAGGAATTTAAATCCGGCCTTTTCAAACAAATCCATCTTTTTGTTCCGAATTGCACGCGCCGTATTGTTTTATTGGTAACAAAATCGATTATATCTGAAGCAATCTAAAAAACAGTATTTTTAATGTAAATTTGTCCGGTTTCCGGCTATCTTTTTCCCTCCCCGCTCCGTTATATTAGATAGAAAGTACTTTTAGAAAACAGGGAATGAAAACATGGACATGGATTTTCTTCTCGTGCAGAAAATGCGCATGGGAGACGAAAAGGCGGTGGAAGCCTTTGTAACAAAATATTATTCGCAGATACTCCGGTATTGCCGGTATCATGTCAGCGATTACGGCTATGCGGAGGACATAACGCAGGAGGCTTTTGAGAGATTTTTCCGCAGTCTTTCGCAGTACCGGCATTATGGGCGGGCGGCAAATTATCTGTATGTGATTGCCGGAAACCTGTGCAGGGATTTTTACAGGAAAAGCATGGAAATTGCCGTGGAAGAGCTGCCGGAGGGAGCGCTTTTTGGCGCGGAAGCCGGGGCGTGTGAGGGACCGGAGAAGCGGGCGGAGATAGGACTGGCGTTTAAAAGTCTGCCGGAGGAAATCAGGGAAGCGGCGGTGCTGGAGGCCGTGCTGTCCCTTCCGGAAAAATACCGGGCGCCGGTGCACTTGTACTACTACGAAGGCTACAGCCAGAAGGAGATTGCGGAGATTTTAGGAATCGGGGTGCCCCTTGTGAAGTACCGGATAAAAAGGGCCAGAGAACTGCTTTGGGAGTATTTTAAGGAGGAGTAGAGCCCTGAGGGCGGCGTCGGAAAGAAGGAGGAGTTTAGGAGGCGTTATGAAATTATCAGATAAACAGATAAGAAAGCGGTTAAAAGAAGAAGAGGGAAGTGCCGCAGGGCAGATAGAACCTGATAGTGAAAGCCGCGTCCGGCAGACTATTTACCGGTCGGTAAATGCGCTTTATGAGGGGGAGGAGGAAGGAACGCTTTCGGCATGGGAGTTTCTTTATCAGCAGGGGCGGTATATCCATAAATATCTGCTGGCGTTTCAGGGGGGCGTTCTCTTTTTATTGTGGACTGTTTTAAAAACGCTGGAGAGCGGTTATTATGTCCAGAGGTGTATGGGAATCGGCGCTTCGCTGTTTGCGGTTCTTCTTTTGCCGGAGCTGTGGAAAAACCGCAGTACCAACGCAATGGAGGTGGAATGCGCGGCCAGGTATTCTTTGCGGCAGATTTATTCGGCCAGGATTTTGTTGTGCGCTCTGGCGGATATGGCAATGCTGTGCGCGTTTATGGCTACGGTTGTCGTGAACGGGAAAGCGGTCTGGGAGGAAGTGGCGATACAGTTTTTTCTTCCGTATATGGTGACCTGCTGTATCTGCTTTCGGACGCTGTACAGCAGAAGAGTCGGCACAGAGGCGGGCGCGGTGCTTTTGTGTATGGTCTGGGCTTTTATCTGGATGGAGTTTGTGGTGAATGAAGAGATATACAGGGCAGTTTCCGGAGCGGCATGGATGGCAATGCTGGCGGCAGCGGCCTTTTATCTGGGCTACTGCATTTATAAAGGAGCGAAGCAGAACTGGAAAACAGAGGAGGCCGGGACAGAATGAAGCTTGAAATTTCAAATGTGACAAAAAAATTTAAGGACATAAACGCCGTTGACGGGCTGACCTATACCTTCGGCACGGGAGTTTATGGGCTTCTTGGGGTAAACGGCGCGGGGAAAACCACTTTGATGCGGATGATATGCACCCTGTTAAATCCCACGGAGGGAACGCTTACCTGGGATGGAAGGGATATTTTCGGGATGGACGGGGAGTACCGGAAAATCTTAGGGTACCTGCCCCAGGATTTCGGCTTCTATCCGGACTTTACGGTTTATGATTATCTTCTGTATATTGGGTCCATTAAAGGGCTGCGCCCTTTGACGGCAAGGCAGCGGGCGGAAAAGCTGATAAAACAGATGGGGCTTGAAAAGGTGAAGAATAAGAAGATGAAAAAACTCTCGGGAGGGACGAAGCGGCGGGCGGGGATTGTGCAGGCCATGCTGAACAATCCTGAAATTCTGATTCTGGATGAGCCTACGGCGGGGCTTGACCCCAGCGAGCGGATTCGCTTCCGTAATCTCATCAGCGAACTGTCGCAGGAGAGGCTGGTGCTTTTGTCCACCCATATCGTGTCGGATATCGAGTATGTTGCAAACGATATTCTTCTGATGAAGGACGGAGGGCTTGTCACTTCCGGCACGGTGACGGAGCTGACAGAATCCATAACGGAGAAGGTATGGACTTTGGAGGCGGCAAAGAAGGATGTGGATTCTTATATGAAAAAGTATAAGGTGTCCAACGTAAAAACCGTGCCGGGTGGCGTGTCTCTCCGGGTTCTGGCCGCGGAAAAGCCCTCTGAAAACGCGGTATTGGACGAGGCGACGCTGGAGGATGTTTTTTTACATTATTTTGGCGAGAAAGCAGGTGGAGAAAATGCTTAAATATGAGATAAAAAAAGTTTTTACGAGGACAGGCGGAAGAATTGCGCTTTTGATTTTGTTGTTTCTGACAGGGATTACCTGCTATTTCGCCACGGGAATTTCCTATACCAATGAAAACGGAGATACGGAAAGGGGTTATGGAGCCGCGATGAAGCTGCGAAGGATGCAGAAGGAGTGGGCCGGGGATTTGGACGAAGAAAAAATCCGTCAGGTAATCGCGGAAAATATACGGATTCGCAGTACGCCGGAGGCAAAGTCGGATAATGTGCAGCAAAGGAATATTGCCTATGGCTGGGGGCAGGGAATTATGGGAATCCGTGAGCTGCTAAATCGTGCTTATTCGACAGGATTTCGGGAGTACAATTATTATCGTGCGGATTCCCTGGCAGAAGAAGACGCGAGGGATTTTTACGGAAACAGGGTAAAGCTTCTTAAGGACTGGCTTGCAGAGGAGGAGACGGCGGAACTGCTTTCTGATGAGGAAAAGGAATTTCTGATATGGCGTTATGAGGAGCTGAAGACGCCTTTCTATTATAATTATGTGAAAGGATGGACACAGTGGTTTGAGTATGCGCCAACGATTGTTATGATTGGAATGATGGTTTTAGGGTATCTTGTGGCAGGAATTTTTTCAAATGAATATGCATGGAAAGCGGATTCGGTTTTCTTTTCATCGGAATACGGAAGAGATAAGGCGGTATTTGCCAAGGTATGGGCGGGTTTTCTGATTGTGACAGGGGTTTACTGGACGATGATTCTGTTTTACAGCGCGTTCACGTTTGCTTTTCTGGGGACGGACGGATGGAACTGCCCGGTTCAGGCGGATTATTCCGACTGGAAATGCTTTTACAATGTGACCAATCTGCAGAAATATCTGATGGTGGCCGTCGGCGGATATGTGGGATGCCTTTTTATTTCTTTCCTGTGTATGTTGATATCGGCAAAGACAAAATCCGCGGTACTGGCGGTAATGCTTCCTTTTATTTTGATTTTCCTTCCGTCGTTTCTTGAAAACATCACCAGCAGTCCTGTACTGAATAAAATTCTGTCCCTTCTTCCCGACAGGCTTCTTGCGGTGGGAAAGTCTATGAAGTATTTTGATTTGCTTGCGGTCGGCGGAAAAGTAACGGGAGCCATACCGGTTTTGTTTGCGGTCTACGGGCTGCTGGCTGCGGCGCTGCCGCCGGTAATCTATCGGGAGTACCGGCGCAGGCAGGCTTAGCAAGGCTTCCCTCATGCAGGGCTGCCGGAAGCAGAAACAGGAAAACCTGCATATAAAATCAGGCTTTCGCCGGAGAAGCTTCCTTCTCAAGCTGCTTGAAAATCCGGCGCAGCACGATAACTGCGGCAATGGATAAAATGATTTCGGCAGTCATCTGGGCATAGGCAAGCCCGTAGAGCGGGAACAGGTAATTCAGGATAAAAAGCGCGGGGATTTCCAGCACAATTTTGCGGAGCACGGCAAAGAGGAGAGCCTTTTTGCCAAGCCCGCATGCCTGGAACACGCCCACCGCAATAAAGTCCATGCACAAAAAGGGGATGCCAAGGCAAAGGCCGCGAAGCAGTCTGGTTCCATAATCCACAATGACGGCGTTTTTCATAAAAAGCGAGGTGAAGAAGCCGGCGCCGAGATAGTAAACCACGGAAACGGTTACAAGGAAAGACAGTGTGAGCTTTACGGTGAAAAAGAGAGTTTCCTTCATGCGGGAAACGTTTTTGCTGGCATAGCTGTAGCTGATAAGCGGCATAATGCCCTGGGCAAATCCCATGGCCGCCTGCATGGGAACCATGTTGACTTTCTGGACAATACCCATTGCGGCAACGGCGTCCGCGCCGTAAGAGGCGGTAAAATTGTTCAGCACGGTCATACCCGTTACGTTCAGAAGATTTTGAATGGAAGCAGGAATGCCGACTCCTAAAATCCCCATAACAATGGCTTTGTTAAAGCGCACCATGGAGGGCCTGATGCAGACATAGGTGCGCTCTTTTTTTCTGTAAAGCAGGACAAAGAAATAAACGCAGGCCACACAGTTGGATAAAAAGGTGGCAAGGCCGGCCCCTTCCGCCCCCATGTTAAGCCCCCATGGAAGAATAAATACAGGGTCGAGAATAATATTCAAAAGACATCCGCTCATAGTGCCGATGCTGGCGTGAAGGGAGGAACCCTCCGCCCGCACGAGATAGGCCATAACCACGTTCAGTATTGCCGGAGCCGCGCCGAAGCTTACCGTCCATTTCAGGTAATTCGCGGTCGCGCCAACCGTTCCGCCATCGGCCCCCAGCACGCTCAACAGGGGCGTATGGAGCGCCGTATAAAATGCCGAAAATAAAAGCCCGGAAACCAGCGCGCAGTAAAATCCCATGGCGGAGCTGCGGTAAACAGTGTCATAATCCTTTCTTCCAAGTCCCCGGCTCATCATGCTGGAGGAGCCTACCCCGAACAGATTGTTGACCGCGTTGAACGCAAGAAGCACAGGAGCGGCCAGCGTGACCGCCGCGTTCTGGATGGGGTCGCCAAGCATTCCCACGAAATAAGTGTCCGCAAGGTTATATATTACCATGACCAGAGAACTGATGATGGTAGGGATTGCCAGTTTCATAACCGCCTTCGGAACGGGCAGTTTTTCGAACAATTCGGTTTTTTGGGCGTCTTCCATAATTTAAATGCCTCCAGGTAAATGATGATTGTCGGAAATTGTGTATAAATATATCTTAACATGGATTTTTTAAGAGTACCAGTGTATTATGGTAGAAGAAAGGAAATGGTATATCTATGGGAAGAAATATTTTTATAGAAGGACTGCAGGGAACGGGAAAAAGCACGCTGGTAAACCGGCTTGCGCAGCTAAAACCCCGGTATCAGGTTTACAGGGAGGGCGATTTATCCCCGGTGGAGCTTGCGTGGTGCAGTTATCTGACAAAGGGACAGTGGGAGAAGATGCTCCGAAAGTATCCCGGATTTGAAGCGGAAATCAAAAACCGGACAAGGGTGGAAGAGGACAGGTACATCGTGGCCTATACCCGGATTCTGGCGGAAACCAGAACTTTTTATGAGGATATGGAAAAATATGAAATTTATAACGGCAGAGTGGATTTTGGGACTTTCCATGATACGGTTATGAAAAGATACCGCATGTTTTCCGGGGAGAACCATCTTTTCGAGTGCTCCTTTTTTCAAAATTCCATTGAATCCATGATGCTGTATTACATGATGCCGGAGGAGGATATTATTGCCTTTTATGAGGAAGCGTACGGGATTTTAAGGGAAAAGGGATTTGCGATGATTTATCTGGATTCTTCGCAGATTCGGGAAAATCTCCTCTGGATTAAAAAGGAGCGCAGCGACGAGAACGGGAATGAAATGTGGTATCCTCTTTTGCTGCGGTATTTAAAGGAATCCCCTTACGGAAAGGTCCATGGCTTTAAAGGGCTTGAGGATATTGTGGCGCATTTTGCAAAAAGACGGCAGTTGGAATTAAGGATTATCAGAGAAATATTGAAAGAAGACTGTCTGATTCTGCAGGCGAAAGGGTTTGAAATTGACGAGGCGGCAAACTGGTGCGATATGATTTGGCGCGGAAAAGAGGAAAAATGAAATATTTAAATCAGCTTTTAATTATTCTGGCAATTTCCTTTGCCGGTGAAGTGTTAAAGTATTTTCTCCCCTTTCCCATACCGGCCAGCATTTACGGGATGGTGATTTTGTTTATCGGACTGCTTACCGGATGGATTCGGCTTGAGTCGGTGAAGGAAACGGGGAAATTTTTGATTGAAATCATGCCGGTGATGTTTATTCCGGCGGGCGTGGGACTGATGGCATCCTGGGGAACGTTAAAGCCGGTGCTTGTTCCGGTAAGCATCATTACCGTGGCGGTGCTGGTTATCGTTATGGCGGTCACGGGCAAAATTTCAGAGTGGATGATTCGCAGAGAAAGGCGTTTGAAAGGAAAAATATGAATGAATTATTTGAGACGTCTGTGTTTGCAGGCGTGACGGTCAGTCTGCTGGCATATTTTGCTGGAGTTTTCTTAAAAAAGAAACTGAAATCGGGGATTTTCAACCCGCTTCTTTTGTCCATTATCTTTACAATACTGACGCTTATCTGTACCGGGATTGATTATGAAACCTACAGCAGGGGAGCGGCTTTTTTGAGCTGGCTTCTGACGCCGGCAACGGTTTGCCTCGCGATTCCGCTGTATGAACAGTGGCAGCTTTTAAAGGCTAATTTTACAGCGGTAATTGCCGGAATTACTTCCGGGGTGCTGGCAAGCCTGTGCAGTGTTTTGGTTCTTTCCCGGATTATGGGACTGTCCCATCAGGAATATGTGACGCTTCTGCCGAAGTCGATTACGACTGCCATAGGTATGGGCGTATCCGAGGAGCTGGGAGGCTATGTGACTATCACGGTGGCGGTGATTGTCATAACCGGGGTGTTGGGAAATATATTCGGGGAACTGATTTTCAGACTGTTTAAGATTACGGAACCTATTTCAAGGGGACTTGCGCTTGGCACTTCGGCCCATGCCATCGGCACGGCCAAAGCCATTGAGCTGGGAGAAGTGGAAGGGGCGATGAGCAGCCTGTCTATTGCCGTTTCCGGGATACTGACGGTGGTTTTTGCTTCGGTGTTTGCTTCTTTTATGTGAGTCTATGTATCAGGCTGCCTTGTTAGCCGGCAGCCTGATGATATTGAATGTTCATTGTTCTGCTGTTATGTGCCAACAAGACAGACGGATTGCCGGAAAGCAGGTTCTGCTCTTTAAACAAAGGCTTCCACAAGTATCTTTTCGCCAAATATGATTTTTTTTACTCCTGAGTATTTCTTTTTATTAAAATTAAAACTAATCATGTAGCCTTTGCTTAAATGATAGTGGTCAAGATAACCCAAAAGCTGTTCCCTTCCTCTTTCATTGTAAGCATTTCCGCGCCATAATTTTAGCTCTATTACAAACTGTTCGCCATTATAATCAACGATAACGTCGGTTCGTTCCATGTTCCGCGTCCGGGCTTCGATATAGTAATTGCCCGTTCCGTTAATAATCGGTTTCAGGTAAAGCAGGAAGTATCTGCGCCCGGCTTCTTCCAGAAATGTTTCTTCCAAATCCCCGTATAAATCATTGAAATGCACCACGAATCTTTCAAGTATGAAGTCCATATTCAAATGCCCGTTTTCAACAAAACGCTCCTTTTCCTGTAAAGCAGCTTTATAAATATCGCTGGAGAAGGATTCTTCAGAAAGGAACAGGTTGTATAAAACCGTTTCGAAAATTCTGTTTGAAATAACTGCATTACCTGATGAATTATTTATAAATCCAAACATTTCAGCTATTTCTATTGTTTTATTTAATGGATTATAGGGAATTGTTTTTCCATTAAACAGCAATGCGTAAACCAGGTCGTGCAATTCAGGATAACTATTTAGCTTTTCTACAAGAGATTCAAACAAAGTATTTTTTTCTGTCATCAGTAATTTTACTGCGTCTGTCACTCCGGCTTTTGTCCATGCGCTCTTTTTGTCAGGACAGCTTTCGCTTCCAGCAATACGTTCATCCAGAAGTTTGCAGATTCGCGAAACAAGATAGGGATAACCTGAAGTATAGTCAAATATCAGGCTTGCAATTTCGGAAATATTCATTCCCGTGTTATAATCGTTTTCATATTCAGTCAGCATTCCGGCAATATCTTTTACGGAAAAGCTCATGTCAACAAGAAAGTCTGCTGCAATATTCCATGGACTATTCACTTTATGCTCTTCGCCGGAGCGAAGCTTTCTTCTGATATTGCGAACATCGTAAACGCCAGTAAGGATTACCGATTGAAAGGTTGGTTTATTGTCTCTGTTTATATAACAGCCGCGAAGCTGTGCAAGAAAATCAAGGAATACCTGATTGTTGGTGGCACTGTCCACTTCATCTATCATCAGGACAATTCCTGTTTCGGATTGTCTGCACCATTTATTTATTACCCGAAACAGAGACAGGAGAGTAGGGCTTTCAGCATTGCCCTCTGCAAAGGCTTCAAGATTTTTTTGAATATTATCTGGAAAAACATTTATATTATCTATCAGTTCGCATGAAAATGCCATTACAAATGCCGGCTCGTTTTCAAAATTGGCATAACTCAGTTTTTGGAAATCCAAACTGGCGACCACGTAATCTTCTTTTAAAAAGTCGGCCAGTGCCTTTAATATAGTAGTCTTTCCATATTGCCGGGCACGGTTTATGGTAAAATATTCACCTGCGTCCACCATTGCTTTTATTTGGTTCAACCGTTCTGAAAGGTTGACCATATAGTGCCGATTTGGTATGCAATTTGCATTTACATTAAAAATTTTACTCATATGAAACCTGTGCTTTCTGCTTTTTATTCATTATATCCGATTCAGGCCAGGCTTTCAAGAATATAAGCGCTTGACAGCTAACTTAAGTATGGCACTGGCGGAAGAGAACTAAGCGGCCTTTTTCCTGATTTTCAGCAACAGTAAAATCATGCCGATACCTAATAAAATATGACCGATGCCTGCAATTCCGGAAATAGAAGCGTCCATTTTGGAGCTCAGTTCGGTGCCCCACACCTGAGTCAGTCCCCGCATAAGGAAACCAAGACCGGCGATATTCAAGCCCAGATGGTAGACAATCAGGATTTTTCCTGTGTTTTGTCCGGAAAAGGAAAATGACTTTTCCGCAAGCATAAGTATAAGGAAAAAGAACATACCCAATAAAAAATAATGTGTGTGCATGACGGACAGATTTGTTTTGCCCGTAAAATGACTGAACTTCGTAAATTCTCTGTAAAATACTCCAAAGATGACGGCTGTGACGGCATAGACCAAAGCCGTATTTGCGTAACGCTTTACCATTTCGTTTTCCTCCGTTTGTGTGATTTTCGTTTACTTTTGCGGCGCTTTGTAAAGCTGCCGGCACATCAGAACAACCCAGACATAGGCAAGTGTTTTCGGAATCATCAGCATGCCGATGAGCGGGAAAGAACCGCTGAAAAGAACGACAGGAAGATAGAATCCAAAGGACAGAGCCACCGCGAGGGGCATAAAACGAAATACCCTGTCATTTGATTTCCGGATTTCCTGAAAAAAGATAACAATAATAATGATTCCCATAGCGGCAAAGGGAATATTGCGCAGAACTCCGTACAGAAGCGGCTGACGGTAAACAAGCCACTGATTTTGCGGAAGCAGGCAAAGCCCAATCCGAATCACGGACAGTCCCCACATGGTTACGGTAAGCCCTCTCCGGTCTTTAATCTGATAACGTTCCCGCCAGATATAATAAAGTATCAGGTAAAAAATAGTCATGGTTATGGAAGTGATAAATTTTCCAATCCCCAGCGCCGCCGCGTTGTCCTCCAGACCGGTGGTCCAGAGCGCATAAACCCGGGGAACCAGATGGAAAGAATCTCCCCCGCCGAGCAGTGCGGCCATGAATCCGGCTTTCCGAACCAGAGGACTCTTTCCTTTGATAAGCATTGTAAGTCCGGTGATGATGGCAAAGCCGAGATAAAAAACGTCAAAAACAGTTTCTGCAATTGCCTGTGGCATAGCTTGTGGCATAGCTTTTCTCCTTTTCGATTAATAAACGGTATTTTTGATAATGGTAATAAAAAAATCAAGGTCTGATAGGGGAGCTTTTGTTTTCAGCAGCATTGTCAGGTTTCCCATGACAAAACGCGCGAATTGCTCTCTGGTAAACTGCTCGCTCCAGATATCCCCGCGTATCGCGGTATCCCGTTCCATGCTTTGAAGCAAAGACGCTTCCAGCGCGGACTGCATGGAGACCATCCGCATCTGCCCCAGCGTTTCCATGCCGCCGAGACTGTGCATGAGTTTTCCGGCGGAGCGGTCAATTCTATCCCTGAGGAAAACAAATATTTCTTTTAGCTGCCCGCAAAAAGAATCGGCTGTTATTGCGGTTTGCATTTCAAGCAATGTCTGCATCCAGTATTCTTCCGTCAGCGCAAGCAGGATTTCGTCTTTGTTTGAGAAGTAATTGTACATGGTTCCGGTGGCGATGCCGGCTTTTTGGGCAATGGTGCGGATATTTATAGCGTCTATTCCGTCCGTGTCCGCAATGCTGCGGGCAAGGCTTATCAGGGTATCGCGCAGAGTATCGTCTTTTTTTCTCACTCGCGTCCTCCTTTTGCAGATTTATTATGAACATGTTCATTTATAACATACGCTATATGTACGGTTTTGTCAACACCAAAATGAGTATATTTTATAACAAAGGTATTTGGTTGTAAAACAGATATAAATATGATATAATTACGTTTGGAATTTACAGATGATTTATAAAAAGGCAGGATAAAATATTGAAAAAGAATACAGAAAAAACGAATGTTATGAGGCTGTTAGAGCAGAAGAAGATTCATTATACCAGCCATTGCTACGCGGATACCAGCGTTGTCAGCGGCGTGGAGGTTGCTGAGGTTCTGCACCGGAACCCGGCGCAGGTATTCAAAACGCTGGTGACGGCGGGAGGTTTAAGCAGCAATTATGTCTTTATGCTTCCCTGCGATAAGGAACTGGATTTAAAGAAAGCGGCAAAAGCCGTGGGAGAGAAGAGCATCGGTATGATTAAATCAAAGGATTTGCTGGGACTGACAGGCTATGTTCATGGCGGGTGCTCTCCTGTCGGGATGAAAAAGCAGTTTCGGACGGTGATTGACGTATCGGCGGAAAATTTCGATACCATTCTTTTCAGTGGCGGCAGAATCGGCTATCAGGTGGAAACGTCTCTGGAGGAACTTAAAAAGATTTTGCGGTTTGAGGTGGGGGATATTACGTCGGAGGTGTAGGGCAGCAAAGAATAGGGTTGAACAGGAATTTTACCGGCAAACAATAAAGCCGGCTAAGGCCCTTCACAATTTATGCGCAGGGCCCCGGCCAGGCCCAGCAGCTTTAAGAAAACTCCGGGTAGCTTTCCATATCGATTACCACTTCATTTTTAATATTTACCCGAAGAAGCGTTCCGCAGAATCTGCCCGGCGCTTTTTTACCAAGCTCCCGGACTCTCTTTTCAATCCCGTCTTTTTTCAGGGGGATTTCAGGGGTTCTGTCGTCGGTGTCCTTGATTTCGTAAAATCCAAAGCTGCCGCCTTTAAAAGCCACGATGAAATCCGGGTAGGTAGGTTCCGTCTGGGAATGGACGGCATAGGCAACGCAGAAGGCGTTTTGCCCGCTGTCTTTGTTCTTAAACCAGAAGAGCACGTTGGGATTGTCTTCCAGTCTGGCAATAAAAATCTTTTCCGGGTTAGAGTAATTCTTAGACGATACGCCGTACAGGCTCCGGGTGCTTTCCACATTTTTTCCCTCCGGAACGCTCACGTATTGCGGGAATTTAAAATCCCTGTCGGCGGCTTTGAATCTGTGGGCGTGTTTTTTGCTATAGTCGTCTAAGGCTTTCATAAGCTGCCCCACCACGTCGCGGTTTAAAAGAATCAGCCGGTTGCGCTGGTCGGGGGTATAGGAGCCTTTCAATTCCCGCTTTATGACGGTGATGATATGGTCCCTTACCGTATAGCTGTAGGAGGATGGGATTGCGTCGGCAAACAGCTTTTCCACCTCCCGCTCCCTGATTTTGCCGGTTCTTTGAACCTTGAAGGTTCCGTCCTTTTCCAGTTTCATTTCGTCCGCGATGTTGGCGGTGGACTCCTGATAAGTGAGGGCTTCGGAGGCGGCCGAAAGGTGGCGGAGCCAGGGAAGGGTGGGAATTAACCGTTCCGCTTCGTCGCACAGGGAATCGTCGTCGGCTTTTTGGGTTTCCACCGTGTTGTTTTCATTCTGAAGCAGTTCTTCCAGTTCCTTTGCGGCAGCTTTAAACTCTTCCTTCCGGAAATAGTCGATGGTATTGACAAAGGAATCCTCGTCCCCGCCCTCCGCCAGGGAATCGCCGAAAGTTTTTTCCAGTTTATAGGTGTTGTCCACGGAATAAACATATCCGTAGTTCAAGGAAGGATTGTCATAATAGGAGCCACGCAGCGGCTGGGGCATTCTGAAAATGCGGCCAAGGGTCTGCAAATCGAAAGCGCCGTCGCCGGAATCGTTGATTTTGCGGTACCGCAAAATTACCTGGGCGCGTGGGCAGTCCCAGCCTGTGGCAATCGCCTGCTTGAAGAGCAGGACTTTTACCTTGTTTGTGTCCAGATTTTTTATGATATCGTCGTCGCTGCGTTTTATGGAAGCATTCTTTTTTATATCCATCCACACAGCGTAATCTCCGTTGGCATTGTGGGAATACACATCGTCCAGAATTGTGATAATGGAGGAGATTGCGGCAAAAACCTCTTTTCCGCCGCGCTCGTCGTCAAACTGGATAAGCAAAAGGGGGACGATGTCCACGCCTTCCTTACGGTACGCCTCTTCCAGCATGTCCCGTCTTTTAAGCGCCAGCTTTAAAAAGTATTCTTCTTGGGTCTCGTAGCCTTTTATGGGAGGGATATCGGTCTGGGCGTTGAACTTGATTCCCAGCTTCACCATGGCCTCGTCCTGTATTTCCTTTACGGGAATTACAATCTTTTCATCCGCTTTGGCAAGCTGTTCCACTTTCGGGGTGGCGGTCATGCCCAGAATAATCACGGGCTTTATCAGCTCCGCTATGCGGTTATAAGTTTCCTGTTCGTAGCCCGCGTGAAATTCGTCCACAATCATAATAAAGCGCATGTCGGATGGCGTGTTTTTCAAGGCGGACAGGAGATTTTCATCCTCCGTTTCCGTCACCAGATTGTTGTCGGAGTACAGCTTTTCCCAGTTAATTACATAGACGTCGTTGTCATAAAAACGGGGAGCGGAAAAATCGGAGCTTTTCTCCAGCCCCGTAACATGGACGGAAGCGGACTTGATGTACCCTTTTATTTTATCGCTGCTCTGCAGATGGAGCATGCCGTTTCCCTTGCTCAGCCAGATGACGCAGACAGGCGCGGCTCCTCTGTCCGCCGGGTCGGCGGTAAGAATCCGTTCAATGTATTCCGATGCGATTACGGTTTTGCCGGAACCTGTTATGGCTTTTAAAAGGATGAGGATATGCTCGTCTTCGCCGGAGGTGAGCGCGTCAAAGGAAGGCGGAAGCAGTCCGCCCCGTCTGCCCTTCTGGAGCGCCTTTTTCTGATAGTTTTTCAGTCCCATTATCTCAGTTCTCCTTTTAAAATATCCCTGCGTTTTGCGCAAAGAATCGCGGCGGCATCTTTCGGGTAGGGGACAAACAGGATATCGTCTGCCTGTTCCCGCTCGGGCGCCTTGCAGTAAACCTTTTTGGAGCAGTTTTTCTCTTTAAAATGGGCGGCTGCGGCCTTTCGGATATCCCGGAGCGTCAAGTCCGTGTCGGTGATGACCATGATTTCTATGCCGCGTCCGGCCGCTTCCCGGCCGGCGTCCCGCCCTTTTAAAAGAACAAAGGAAGTATGCTTTTCTATTTCAAATGCCTGCTCTTTGATGGAAACGTAGGAGATAAATTTGTCCGTAATCTGAATCAGCGTTTCCTCCTCTGTTTCACAGTCGCAGGGGCTGTCGTCAATTCTGTAGTAATACAGGTTCCCGGCGGTCTGCTGTATGATTTTTTTGATTTTATTGACGCCGTAAACCCGCACGTGGTTTTCGGAAATCTCGTTTCGGATAGAATCGTAATCGTCGGCGTTGTCCCTGTAAATGGACTCAATTTCCTCTAAAAGCTCCGCATGCGCGCTGCCTTTGAGCATGTTGAAGGACAGCTTTTTTTCAAACAGCAAATCCCGGATTGCGTAATCCTTCTTTTCATAGAAAGAGCCGTCGCCGCGGATACCGGTTATGACGGTTTTTAGCCGGGGAAAGGTGGCGGAACGGCAGATTCCGTGGGCCTCCCACTTGGGGCTGTCTTCGGAAATACCCTGCTCTGCCAGCATGGCCCTTGCGGATTTGCGCACTTCGTTGTTGGTGCAGAGGATAAACTTCCGGTTCCAGTTATGCTCGGCATTGCCCTCTAAGACCGCCTGGCCGGTGGTTCCGCTTCCGGCAAAGAAGTCCAGTACAACAGCGTCCGGGTTCGTGTGGATTTCCAGAAGGTATTTGATTAAATTTACGGGCTTCGGATAATCAAAAACTTTCCCGCCCACGATATTTTCCAAATCGCCTGTGCCCGTTGAAGAGCTGACGCCCTCCACGTTTTCAATCAGATTCTGGTATGGCTGGTACCGTTCGATGACAGTGTCCGTGTTATCGACTTTAAGGTACTGTTTGAAGTAAATGCTCCACGCCTTTGTCTTTTCATTGCGGTTGAAAATAATAAAACCGTGCTTTTTGCCCCATTCAACCTTTTCCGCGCTCCATCTCCAGTTCCAGTTTTTCTGCTTTTGGTCGGTGCAGCCGGGGTACAGCAAAGTGCCGTCGGGCATTTTTATGGGGTAGTTCAGGGCATCGGAATAGTGCTGTCCCGTCATGCGACGGTCCAGTTTGTTGGTCTTATAGCGGCCCCTGCGCTTCACATACTCATCCTCAAGGGTATAGCTTTCCTCGTTTATGGATTTGCGGACGCCGGTGGCGGCTTTTCCGAAAGATTTTTCATAACAAAGCACATATTCTGTTACCTTTTTGATATCCGTTCCTGTGTTGGAGCCCGGCGTGGAACGCCATATCATATCGGCAAGAAAATTGGAAGAGCCGAAGATATCGTCGCACAGCAGCTTTAGCTGGGAGTGAAATTTATCGTTGATGCTTATGAAAATAACGCCCTTTTCGTTCAGGAGATTTCTGCCCAGCTTAAGCCTTGTCTCCATCATGGAAAGCCACTCGGATTTTTCAAATTTATCGTTGTAGGCAAAATCCGTGGATTCCGTGTTGTAGGGCGGGTCTATGTAAATAATGTCAATCAATCCGTTTCCGTTTTCGTCGGTGTGGGTGTACTGCAGACCCATAAGGGCGTACAGATTTTCCCCCTCAATGAGGATGTTGTCGGTGCCGCCTGTGCCGGTAACGCACATGTCGTCCTGTCTGATAAAGGCAGGCATCCGTCTGGCCATTTGGGGGACGGAGGTATCCTTAGGCTCCCATACAAGGCCGCAGACTCTTCGGGCAAGCTCAGCCTCGAGAGGCTTTAAGATGCCCGCGCATTCATCCTCCGGGATTCCGGCTTTCAGCATTCTTTCTTTTATGACGGCAAGTTCCTGTTTCGGGTTGGGCATGGCGGTTCTCCTTTAATTTCTTCAAAGCCAGTATATCTCATAAAGGGGACAAAGGCAAGCTGCGGGAACCCTGAGACACGGAAATCAATTTTCAGATTTCGATGAAATGAATACTGCCAAAGAGGCTGTC
>CAJTMZ010000064.1 GCA_910577445.1 uncultured Lachnospiraceae bacterium
TGTTCGTTCATTTTATCTCCATTCCACCGCCTTACGCGGCCATGCCGCGGGCTTTATCCGGCCCGCGGCTTTTTATGCTTCTCTTTTTATTTTTATCCTTTTACTTACCGTTGGACGTTTCCCCGTCCGCACTCTCCGCTCTTATTTCCTCTGCCGCAGCGTCTGCTTCCTGCTGTTTTCTCTTCCAGGGAAAAAATCTCTTCTTTTCCTTCCCGCCGGGTGCTTTCCTCCTTCTTACGCGCCTTATCGCAAGGCGGATAATAAGAACCGCCAGCACAATCACCACTGCCCACACCACGATATAAGGCAGGTCTATGAGCAGCCCCACTGCGAAATCCACAATCCCTTTCCCTACGTCATACAGACTGTTTTCAAAGCCGGTGGCAATTCTCTCCCACACGCTCTGTTCCTTTACGGGAGTAAGCTTTTTCACTTCGTTGATATAAAGATAAACGGTGCTGTAATTCACCTGGTTATCCAGCGTCCGAAGCTGGGCTTCCATGCTTTCAATCTGGTAACGTACTTCGGAAAGCCTGCTCTCTAAGCTGATAATGTCCTCAATCGTCTCCGCCCGGCTCAAAAGCTCGATAAGGCGTTCCTGCTCCGTGAGGAGAACCTTTTTATGGCTTTCCATATCCACATATTGGAGTGTAACATCGGTTACGCTTTCGTTTCTTCTTATGATATTGGAAATCTCCGCCACATCGGATAAAAACTCATCCAGATTATCGGAGGGAATCCGGATGGTGAGGTCGGCGCTCCTTGCGTCCTGCCCATAGTAGCTGCTTCCGTTATAGGTATAGCTTTCCTCTATGTACCCGCCAAGACGCTTTATTTTATCCTGAACGGAGGTTAACAGCTCGTCAAAAGTTTCCGTTTCCACCTCAAGATTCACGTTCCGAATCAGCTTGCGGCCGGTATCCTGCACCGCCGGCGTGTCCGAAGAAGCGTTTCCCTCCATCGTCTCGCCCGCTTCCGCTTCCTCCGCTGGGGCAGCCTCACCGTAACTGCTGTTACTGTAGACACCGTCGGAAAGGGCCCCCGCCCCTCCCGCGTCCGCCTTCACATAAGCGGCCGTATCCGCCGCGGCGCTCTCCGAATAGCCCCCGGAGGAGCCGCAGCCGGTCAGCGCCAGTCCCAAAACCACCGCCAGTATGAATGGCTTCCATTTTCTTTCTTTCATTTTCATAATCATTCCTCCCTGTAAATTTGATGGTATATCTGATACGTATCAAACCGCCGGGATTTATGGGTTTTTGCGAAACTTTTTCAGATACGGCTTCATCCCCTAAAAAGCTGTTCCACCTTCCCGAAAAGCGCTTCGCTCTCTCTTACTTTATCCGCGTTTCCTACCACGCACAGGCAGTCCTCTTTCATAAAGGCTTCCACATACCGGTAAAGCCCCTCTATGGTTTTGGGCGTGGTGGCAAGAAGCTCATCCCTCTCCTTCTGCACGCGCTCTATGGAAATTCCCGTAAGATAACCGCTTAAGGAATACAGCCCTTTGGAAGCGGGCGTCATCGGCGTATCAAGCTCGCTCACCGCCCCGATGATAAACTGCGTCACCGTCCGCTCGTCAAGACCGGAATCTTTAATATAATCCGCCGCTTTCTCATAAACCTCTATGGTCCTGTCCAGATTCGGGTCCCTGTAAGAAACAAAATACGCGTCTCCGTTCCGGAAGAAATTGCACATGCAGCCGTATGCTCCGCCCTTGACTCTTATCTGGCTCCAGAGGTAATCATATCCCATCATCACCTTGAGCACCCGAAGCGCTCCCGTGAAAGGAAGTCCTCTGTCGATAAAATTGCCCGCCCGGCATACATACTGCACCTGGCCTGCCGTCAAAAATCCCTCGTTTTTCTTTACCGGCCCGGGCGCAAAGCTTCCCTTTTCCACAGGTGCGGTAAAAAGACATGCTTTTAAATCGGAAACCGCCTTCTCAAGCCCCGCGCAGCCTTCCTCTGTAGCCGTAAAGTCCATCATCAGATTTTCCGGTCTGAAAATACAGCGGGACAGTTTCTTTAAATTTGCCGACAGCTCCTCTTTTCTGCTGTCAAAATCCCTCTCCAGTTCTTCCAGAAGACGGTAAAATCCAAGACCGCTTATCTGCTCCGAAGCGGCGGCTGTGGGTGAAAAATAAGAGAGCGCACGCAGGGATGCCAGCGAATGGCCCGCATTTATCATCGCCGCCTGCATTCTGGATTTCGCCTCCGCAATAATCTCGTAAAGCCGTTTCGTATCGTCGAACCGGGAGGTTAAAATAATTTCCTTCATAAGCGACAGGGCTTTGTCCCTTTTATCATAAAGCGCCTTGGCTCTCAGTTCCAAAACAGCCGTATACTCTCTCAAATTATCGGCGTTCGTGTAGGTGTTTACCACCGCTCTGATGCCGCCGGTATGGATATTGACCTCGTTAAACAGCTCCCCGTAACCGAAATGCTCCGTATCCACCATCAGCAATGCGGATTTCAAAATTCCCACATAGGGAAAAAGCCTCTCCGGCACGTCTTTCAGGTTGAAAACCAGATTCAGGTAACCGATTCCGTTAGTGAAAATGTTGTGGAAAAGAATCGTGGTATCTCCCGCCTTTCGCACCTCGTTGATAAAAGGCGTCCCCTCTTTTCTCAAATCCTCCCTCGTAAGCATGGGTATTTTCCGGAGGTTTTCCTCTGTATCGTCCTCCTCCTGCCATGCGTGGAGCCTTTCCGTCTTATCCATAATCTCCCGGATTTCCTCATCCGAAAGCGTTTCCCTGTATTTCGCAAGCTTCCCGCAAAGCGCGGCGTCCCTCTTAGTGGCAAGCCCCGGCACAGGGCGCACCGTCACAATGGTTTTGTGGGAGTTATCCAGCATGCAGCTTTTAATCAGTCCTTCAAAATATCCCGTATCAATGGACTTTTTTAATTCGTCAAATGTGTTGTTGGCTTCGATGTGCATAAAAGGCGCCTTTTCGTCGTAAAGCCAACTGTCAAGGGCCTGCAGCCCAAGAAGAAGCCCTTTCGGGTAAGAGCCGAAATCCGCTTCCCTGTACTTAAATTCAAAATAATTGATGGCGGCCGTAAGCGCCTTTTTGTCAAGCCCCTCCCTTGCCGCTTTTTGGAGCACTTCCTCAATAGTCTTTACAAATTCTTCCTTCTGTCCTTCCCCGGCGTTCTTTGCGATTACGGAAAAATAAGGCTGGTAGATGCCGTTTTCCATAGAACTGTAGACATCCTTGCCGATTCCCTTATCAATCAGAGTCTGCTTTAAAAGCGCCCCGGGCGCGGAACAAAGGACATAATCAAGCACGTCTAACGCGATATACAGCTTTTTGTCAAGGCTGGTTCCCATGGAAATATTGTAGGTCAGATAGGCGTTGTCCTCCACAGGCTCATCCTCTAACACCGGATACTCCCTGACAATCTCTCTGGGCTTGTCAAAAGGCTTCTGAAGGCCGATGCCGGAGTCCACCGAAAGGGCGTCAAAGCCGGAAAGATACTCCTCGTCCAGAAACGTGAGATATTCCTCCGCATCCAGATTCCCGTAAAGATAAATATAACTGTTTGAAGGATGATAATATTTTTTATGAAATTCCAGAAACTCCTCATAGGTAAGGTCCGGAATCACCTCCGGGTCGCCGCCGGATTCCATTCCGTAAGTGATGTCAGGGTACAGTGAGTTCATAATCTCCCTCTCCACCACATCGTCCGGGGAGGAAAAAGCGCCCTTCATCTCATTGTAAACCACGCCGTTTATGGTAAGCTCGCTTTCCGGGCTTTCCATTTCATAGTGCCAGCCCTCCTGGAGGAAAATATTTTCCTCCCTGTAAATATTGGGGTGGAAAACCGCGTCGAGGTACACATGCATCAGATTCTTAAAATCCTTATCGTTACAGCTTGCCACAGGATACACTGTTTTATCGGGATAGGTCATTGCGTTCAGGAACGTATTTAACGAGCCCTTTACCAGTTCCACAAAAGGGTCCTTCACAGGGAAATTTTCGGAGCCGCACAGCACCGAATGCTCCAGAATGTGGGCGACTCCCGTGCTGTCCTTTGGCGGGGTGCGGAATCCAATGTAAAACACTTTGTTTTCATCGTCGTTTAACAGAAGCGTTACCATGGCCCCCGTCTTTTTATGCTTTAAAATATAGCCGTCGGAATTTAAATCACTGATGGTTCTCTTTTCAATGATTTCAAAGGCGGCCAGGCTTTCGATTTGCTGTTTCATAGATATCTTTTCACCTTTCCGTTGTTATTTTGAATAGTATACCCTATCTTTTGGGAAATGTCACGCCGGGAGAGGAAAATAGCATATTTGAATTACACGTTTCTTTCCTCAGACAATAACCTCTAAAATCTCCTTCCCTCCGCACTGCACGGTTTTCATCCCCGCCTTTTTATTCTTATTAAAATTAAATACAAGCAGATATCCTTTAGAGAGCTTATATTCCGTAAGATATCCGGCCAGTTGTTCTATCCCTTTTCTTTCGTACGCCTCCCCGCGGTGTATCTTCATCTCGACAATATATTGCCTGCCCCGGTAGTCAATCACCACATCCGTCCGATTCATATCTCTCGTTCTGGCTTCCACATAATAATTCCCGCTCCCGTTAATAATCGGCTTTAAATACAATAAGAACAGACGCCGTCCATTTTCTTCCAAAAATCTGATATCATTGCCGCTGTAGATTTCTGAATAATGCTCCTGAAATTTCTGCATAACCTTATCCATATTAAGGTTTTCATTTTCCACAAACTGATTTCTTTCCTGCAATGCTGATTCATAGGTAATACTTTTTGTCATCTCCTCGGAAAGGAAATAATTGTAAAGCTGCATTTCAAAAATCCGGTTTGCAACTGCTACAGAATCGTTGCTTTCCCGGATAAATCCCAGCATCTTTCCCATGTTTACCGCATAATTGTATGGGTTAAAGGAAAAATTCTTGCCTGAAAACAGGATTTCCTTCAGCATCAGGTTAAGCTCCGGGTAATCTGCCAGTTTTTTTATCATATCGTCGGACAGCGTATTCGGCTCTTTTAACAGGATTCTGACGGCTTCTTTTACTCCTGCCTCCGACCAGGCTGAACTTGAATTTTCCTCAAAATCCTTGTGGCGCATCAGCCTTTCATCAATCAATTTACAGATAGCGGAAACCAGATAAGGATAGCCTGAAGTATACTCATAAATACAGTCCGCCACTTTTTCAATATTCATTCCTGTCCGGTAATCGCTTTCATAGTCTTTCAGCATTCCCGCAATATCATATGCCGAAAAACTCATATCAATGGAAAATTCTGCCGCAATGTTCCATGGACTGTTATATTTATGTTCCTCTTCCGGCCTTATTTTCAGTTTAAGATTCTTAATATCATATACCCCGGCCAGTATCACTGACTGAAAAGCCGGAAGCGACTTTCTGTCAAGATAGGAACCTCTGAGCATGGCAAGAAAATCCAGAAAGACCTGATTATTTGAGGCATTATCCACCTCGTCTATCATAAGCACCAATGGTCTGACGGAGCATTCACATAAGTTTCCCAAAATCTTAAATAGTTTTCTCAAACCTGTGGAGCTATCGCGCCCTTCCGCCGCCTTCTTCAGTTCCGCCATATTTGCAGCATCCAGTCCCATCACATTTTTGCTTCTTACCGCCTGTACAAAAATATCGGCAAATGCCGCCGTGAAAGCATATTCGTCTGAAAAATCTGTTGTGCTTAATTTCTGGAAACTCAGAAAAACGGATATAAATTCCGGCTGTAAATATTGTTGCAGCGCCCATAATGTAGTCGTTTTTCCATATTGCCTTGCTCTGTTTATAATAAAATACTTTTCCTCGGCTACAAGCTTTTTTATTTCCTTTAATCGCCCCTCGATATTCACCATATAATTTTCATTTGGAAAGCATAAACCTGTTATATTAAAACTTTTTCCCGGCATAAACTCATCTCCATCCGCCACGGCGCCTGCGAACTCCTGCATTTTCCCGCCATTATCTGTCTTCACTATAGAATTATTTTACCATACTTTTCCGTAATCGAGTAGGGCGGATTTTCTTCCCGTCCGACCTGTTATGGAATGTGTAATAACAATATTTTTTTCTGCAATAAAAGAACGGGCGGAAACAATGTCTCCAACCCGTTCAGTGTAAAAGGGGAATTTTACCAAAAATTAATGTTGTCTGGTGCTCTGCACCTAACATGCATTTATCTTAACAGAATATTAATATTTTTGCAAGCAGAATTTGAAAATTTTTACGATTTTTTTATGGAAATTGTTGGTAAACCGAGATAAATAACAAAATCTCAGACGCTGAACGTCATCATACCCAGCTTTGAGATGATAATTTCCCGTATTAACATTCCGGAAGCCTTTTTTCTGGCAAGGTTTACCGCGGCAAGCTCCTGCAGGGTGAAAATCTTTTCCTGATAGATTAACGAAGTTTTCCCCGTCAGGCTCTTTTTTTCTCTCTGAACCTGTACTTTTACTTTCGTCTTTAGCTGTCTGTAGGTTTCGTAAAGGAAGGTATCTTCCTTAAGATAATAAAACTCGCTCTCCAGCGTGGTCTCAGACGCCGATTCCTTTAAAATATAGTGGGAAAGGATTGCTTTGAGCTTAAAGGGAACCGTCTCCGCTTCCAGAAGTTCCTCATAGGAAAAGCCCGCTCCCAGATAAAGATTGCCGGCATCCTGAAGCACATATTTAAAATCCTCATATTTTGTGGTACTCTGCCTTGCTTTTTCTTTCATTTCATTCAGCACTTTCCAAATCTTCTATGGCATAGCCGCTCATTCTCATGGCGTCCCTGATTTCTTCCTCCGGCATTTTGGTCTCTGCGGCAAGCTCTTTTACCGTGACCTTCCGGCGCAGCTCCTTTGCAAGCTCTCCCGCCTTTTTTGCCACTTCGTTTACTTTCCCGGCAATTCTTCTGTCCTTTTCCAGTTCCTGCTCGTTTTCGTCAATGCTTTCTTCCATGGCATCCATCACCATCTTTATAAGCGCGCCTTCCGCTTCCTTTGCGTTTTCAAGGCAGCCCAGCATGGTAACCCCCATGGAAAGGGCCACGTTTCCCTCGCCGATAAGGTCCTCCAGCAATACGCCCTGTCCCGCGTAAAGCCTGGCAATATCCAGTACTCTTGGCAGGTACACACAGATAAGCCTCTGCTGCGCATCGGCCTCTCCCGCCATGGCGGAAAGAATCAGTGCTTCCTTTTCTCCCTCGCTTACCTCACTGCCGCCGGCAAGCTGCTTTTTATATTCCTCCAGATAATCCGTTTCCTCCTCCGAAAGGACTTCCGCTTCCGCCAGGGTCTCTTTGCTTTCCGCCTCCCCGATAACCACTTTATGTCCTCTCAGGTAATCAAGCACCATCTCTAGCTGTTCTTCCGAGAGCGAAAGGGCTTCAAACCCCTCCCGCACCTGCTGCCCGCTAATCCGATTCCCCTGCCGTCTGGCAAGCGCTCTCACATTTTCAAGGGTACGCGCAAACATTATTTCCCGATTTTCTTCCATTCTTATAACCATGCTCCTTTCCAAAGCCCGGAGACTCGAACTCTTTAAATTGAAAATTCAACTTTTCAATCTTCACTTCTTCTCAAATTTCACATGGGTATGCGTAAAAATATGTTCCTCGCAGTACTCATAGTTTCCGTCGCATTTGGAGCAGAACCGAAACTGCAGTTCCGGATTGGTTTCCTCCGTCCTGCCGCAGATGGCGCATTTATGTCTTGTGCTCCTCACCGTCTTTTTCACTTCACGACGAAATTCCTGCCTGCGCTTCGCCTGCCTGGGCGACATATGGATTTTCCCCCGGCTGCCGATGAAAAACACGATAAAATTCATCAAAGACGCGGCGATAACAATCTTGTGGGCAATGGAGCCGTTAAAGAACTGGAATACCAGAAGCGCCCCGTAAATGATTCCCAGTATCTTAATTTTGACGGGAATCAGGAAAAACATCAGCACCTGCATATTGGGGTATGTGCTGGCAAAAGCAAGGAAAATGGACATATTCACATAAAAAGTGCTAAACAGTGCCGCCAGGGAATAGCCCCCGAAATCTCCCCAGAGAACCCACAGCGTCGCCGCCGTCGCCGAACTGTTCTTAAACACTGCCGTATAGGCAAACAGCAAAAACGCGCCCAGTATGGTGAATAAAACTCCCGAAAAAATATACACATTATATCGGTAGGTTCCCCATGTCCTTTCAAGGGTGGTTCCCAGCGAATAATAAAAATACAGCATGAGAAGCGTAAAAATATCAAAACTGGAAGGCGGCACAATCAGCCAGGTAAATAAACGCCATACCTGCCCGTGAAAAACTATTTCATAGGGATTCAAATATAAATAGGAAAGCATGGAGGGATACGTCCACTGAAAGATATAACCCACGCCGTAACAGATAATCAGTACCAGCGACAGATTCTGTATCGCATACTTCCCGAATTTTTTCTCAAAACCGCCTGAGTGTTTCATACTTTTACTCCTATCTGCGTGGCAAAGCACGCCTGAAAGTTAATTTCATATATTCTAACATTCCCGCATTCAATTGTAAATAAAGGCATAACTTTTTTAGAAATATAATATTTTTTATTTACAAAATATTAACTCTTCTCACATTGCAAAATAATTTTTCATGTCGTATAATTACAACGCATGTCAAAAAAACATACATTTTAGTAACAGCCTTAATTTATTATTATTCAGAAAGGTGGCCCATAATGGACAACAGGTATTATACCCTTGGCATTGACATCGGTTCTACCACTGTCAAAATTGCCATACTGGATGATTCTCATAATATACTTTTTTCAGATTATAAGAGACATTTTGCAAATATCAGAGAAACCCTTTACGATTTACTCGACGTATCGGGCAGACAGCTTGGAAACTTAAGGCTCCACCCCATGATTACCGGTTCCGGGGGGCTTACCCTCGCCAACCACCTGAAAGTGCCTTTTGTACAGGAGGTCATATCCGTGGCCACCGCCCTGAAAGAGCTTGCGCCGAAAACAGACGTTGCCATTGAGCTTGGCGGGGAGGACGCCAAGATTATTTATTTTGAAGGCGGCAACGTGGAACAGCGTATGAACGGCATCTGTGCGGGCGGAACGGGTTCTTTTATCGACCAGATGGCCGCTCTTTTGCAGACGGACGCCTCTGGACTTAACGAGTACGCGAAGGATTACCGCTCCCTTTATACCATTGCCGCCAGATGCGGCGTGTTCGCCAAATCCGATATCCAGCCCCTGATTAACGACGGGGCCACAAAGGAGGATTTGGCGGCGTCCATTTTTCAGGCGGTGGTGAACCAGACCATCAGCGGACTGGCCTGCGGAAAGCCTATCCGGGGACACGTGGCCTTCTTAGGAGGGCCCTTACATTTCCTCTCCGAGCTGAAAACCGCTTTCATCCGCACCCTGAAGCTGGACGGCGAACATGTGATTGAAACGGACCATTCCCATCTCTTTGCGGCAATCGGCTCCGCCATGAACGCCAAAGAGGACGTTTCCTATACAATGGAAGAATTGCTGGGAAAGCTTTCTTCCGATATTAAAATGGAATTTGAAGTGGAACGGATGGAACCTTTGTTTTCTTCCACCGAAGAATACGAAGCTTTCCAAACGCGCCACGCCGGCCATCACGTAAAGACCGGCAGCCTTGCAGACTATAAAGGCAATTGCTTTCTGGGAATCGACGCCGGCAGCACCACCACCAAGGCCGCTCTTGTGGGGGAGGACGGCTCTTTGCTCTATTCCTTTTACAGCAGCAACGACGGCAGTCCCTTAAAAACCGCCATACGCGCCATCAGGGAAATTTACGCCCTGATGCCCGGGGAGGCGAAAATCGTGCGCTCCTGCTCCACCGGATACGGGGAAGCGCTGATGAAAGCCGCTTTTCTTCTGGACGAAGGGGAAGTGGAGACTGTGGCCCACTACTATGCCGCCGCTTTCTTTGACCCTGACGTGGACTGTATTCTGGACATCGGCGGCCAGGATATGAAATGCATTAAAATTAAAAACCAGACTGTGGACAGCGTGCAGCTCAATGAGGCCTGTTCCTCTGGCTGCGGCTCTTTCATAGAAACCTTTGCAAAGTCTCTAAACTATACCGCTCAGGATTTCGCGAAGGCCGCTCTTTTTGCGGAGCATCCCATTGACCTTGGCACCCGCTGTACCGTATTTATGAATTCCAAGGTAAAGCAGGCTCAGAAGGAAGGCGCTTCCGTTCCCGATATCTCCTCGGGACTTGCCTATTCCGTCATCAAGAACGCCTTATTTAAGGTGATTAAGGTGGCCGACGTGTCATCCCTTGGAAAAAACATTGTGGTTCAGGGCGGAACCTTTTATAACGACGCCGTTCTTAGAAGCTTTGAAAAGATTGCAGGCTGCGAGGCAATCCGCCCCGACATCGCCGGTATTATGGGAGCTTTCGGCGCGGCCCTGATTGCCAGAGAGCATTACAGCGAAGGCTTTAAGACTTCCATGCTGCCTTTTGAAAAGATTGACACTCTTCAGTTTGAAACCAGCATGGCAAAATGTAAGGGCTGCACCAACAACTGCCGTCTGACTGTCAACAAATTTACGGGCGGACGCCAGTATATCTCCGGCAACCGCTGCGAGCGGGGCCTTGGCAAACAAAAGCAGGCAAGCGACGTCCCCAATCTTTTTGACTACAAGCTAAAGCGGCTGTTCGGCTATGAACCCCTTGCGGCCGACGAGGCAAAAAGGGGTACCGTGGGAATCCCCCGGGTCCTCAATATGTATGAAAACTATCCCTTCTGGTTTACTTTCTTTACCAGACTGGGCTATCGTGTGATTTTATCGCCCGCCTCCAACCGGAAAATTTATGAGCTGGGCATTGAATCCATCCCCAGCGAGTCGGAATGCTACCCGGCCAAGTTAGCCCACGGCCATGTGAGCTGGCTGATTCACCAGAAGGTTGACTTTATCTTTTATCCGGCTCTCTTTTACGAGCGCAATGAGTTTGATAAGGCAAACAACCATTACAACTGCCCCATCGTAACCTCCTACTCCGAAAACATCAAAAACAACGTGGAGGAAATCGGCAGGGGCGAAATGAAGCTGCGGAACCCTTTTATGTCCTTTGCGGATTTAAAGCCTGCCACCGAGGCGCTGGTGAAAGAATTTTGCGAGCTACCGCCGGAGGAAGTGATGGAAGCCGCCCGCCTTGGGTGGACGGAAATGGAAAAAGCCAGAAAGGACATTGCCGAAAAGGGCGAGGAAGTGCTTGCTTCCCTGAAGGAAAAGGGCAGGCGGGGAATCGTCCTTGCCGGACGTCCCTACCACATCGACCCGGAAATCAACCACGGCATTCCCGAGCTGATTACTTCCTATGGTATTGCGGTTCTGACGGAGGATTCCGTCTCCCACCTGGCCGCCCCGGAACGTCCCTTAATCGTTTCCGACCAGTGGATGTACCATTCCCGGCTCTATGCCGCCGCAAGCTTTGTAAAAACGGCGGATAACCTGGACCTTATCCAGCTAAACTCCTTCGGGTGCGGTCTGGACGCCGTAACCACCGACCAGGTAAACGACATTTTAACCGGTTCCGATAAAATCTATACCTGCCTGAAAATCGACGAGGTAAACAATTTAGGAGCCGCCCGTATCCGAATCCGCTCCCTGCTCTCCGCTATTTCCGTCAGGGAGAAATTAAACAAACAGCGCACCATCCGTTCAAGCGCCATCGAAAAAGTAAAATTCACGGAGGATATGCGGAAGGATTACACCATTTTGTGTCCCCAGATGTCGCCCCTTCACTTTGCGATTTTGGAGCCCGCTTTCCGGTCCTGCGGTTACCATTTTGAGGTTCTTCCCAACGACAACCGGGCAGCCGTGGACGTGGGGCTTAAGTATGTAAACAACGACGCCTGCTACCCTTCCCTTATGGTGGTCGGACAAATCATGGACGCGCTGCTTTCCGGGAAATACGATTTGGATAAGGTGGCCGTTATCATCACCCAGACAGGCGGAGGCTGCCGGGCAACCAACTACATAGGCTTTATCCGCCGCGCCCTTGAAAAAGCGGATATGGAGAAAATCCCCGTCATCTCCTTAAACATGGCGGGAATCGAAAAAAATCCCGGCTTCCGCTTAAGTCCCGGCCTTTTAATCCGGGCCGCCTACGGCGCGGTATTCGGGGATATCTTCATGCGCTGTATTTACCGCATGCGTCCCTATGAGAAGGAAAAGGGAAGCGTGGAGGCTCTTCATCAGAAGTGGCTGAAAAGATGCCAGGATTTCGTATCCGCAAAGCATCCCGGCTTTTTTACCTTCCGCAGAATGTGCCGGCAAATCGTGGAAGACTTTGACCGGATACCCGTAACCGGCGAGACAAAGCCCAGAGTGGGAATTGTAGGGGAAATTCTGGTGAAATTCGCCCCCGCCGCCAACAATCATCTGGTGGAACTGCTGGAATCGGAAGGCGCAGAAGCCGTGGTTCCGGATTTACTTGATTTTATGCTCTATTGCTTTTACAATCAGATATATAAGGCGAAGGAGCTTGGCACCAGCAAAAAAGCCGCTATTATTTCAAAGCTTGGTATCGACGCTCTGGAATTTCTCCGCGGCAGCGCCGCAAAGGCTCTGGCAAAGAGCCGGAATTTTACGCCTCCCGTCAGCATCTATCAGACGGTGGCATACGCGCAGCCCATTGTCTCCATCGGAAACCAGACCGGAGAAGGTTGGTTCCTCACAGGGGAAATGGTGGAACTGATTCACAGCGGCGTGAACAACATTGTGTGCACCCAGCCTTTCGGCTGCCTGCCCAATCACGTGGTCGGAAAAGGTGTTATCAAAGAGCTGCGCAGACAGTATCCCTTAAGCAATATTGTCGCCATTGACTATGACCCGGGGGCCAGCGAAGTCAACCAGTTAAACCGGATTAAACTGATGCTTTCCACCGCTCATAAAAATTTAAAGTCCGAACAGGAAAATCAGGCTGCCGAAAAACCGGAATGAGAGGATTCATATATGATTAAGCAGGAAGTTAACGAAATAAAAAGACTTTACACCCCAAACCGCTGTTCCATCACCCGCATCTGCGGCTGTTACGTGGACGGCGAGAAAAACAAAAAAACGGAGTTCAAAGAGGCGTTTCTCTCTCTTCCCGAGGAGGAAATCTTTAAATATTTTGAATTGCTTCGCAAAACCCTCTCCGGCTCCATCGGAAAAAATCTTCTGGATTTGGAATTTCCCCTTGCAGCCGAAGAAGCCGGCGGGACACAGGAATTTCTCCTGCGCCTGCGGGACAGCAAACTAAAGGACGATACTCTTCTTTCTGAATTTTACGATAAGGTAATCGGGAACTATGAATATGTGGGGAACTACCTGATTCTCCTGATACATGACGCCTACGACGTGCCGGGAAAGACAACCGACGGACTCACCATGGACGACGCCTCCGACACGGTATATGAATACATCATGTGCTGCGTCTGTCCGGTGAATCTCTCAAAACCGGGCCTTTCCTACAATGCGGAGGCAAACGAATTTCATAACCGGATTCGCGACTGGATTGTGGAGATGCCCCAAATCGGCTTCCTCTTCCCCAGCTTTAATGACAGAGGCTCCGATATTCATGGCACCTTCTACTACACGAAAAATCCCGAAGAGGCGCACCCGGAATTTGTGGATTCCATTTTAGGGGCCGTGCTCCCGCTTTCCGCGGCAAACCAGAAAGAAACATTCCATTCCCTGATAGAGGAAACTTTAGGGGACGACGCGGAATATGAAGTGGTAAAAAGTATCCATGAAAACCTTACGGAAATGATAGACGAGCATAAGGAAATCCCCGAGCCCCTTGCGCTTGATAAACAGCAGGTAAAGCGTCTTCTTGAAAAGAGCGGCGTTGCCGAAGAAAAGCTGGAGGATTTCGAACAGATTTACGACGCTGCTGCCGGTGAAAAAACCGCTCTCCTAGTGGATAACGTGGCAAATACCAGAACCTTTGAGGTGAAAACGCCGGATGTGGTTGTGAAGGTAAACCCCGAGAGGACAAGCCTTGTGACCACCAGAACACTGGACGGAAAGCCCTGCCTTGTCATTGAACTGGACCAGAGCGTGGAAGTAAACGGAATTGCCGTTCGAAGCGGCAAAAGCCTTCAGGAAATCTTAGGATAAAAATTCTCCCGGGTTCCACGACCCGGGAGTTTCATTTTCCGCTTATTACGAGAACAAATCCCGATACCACTGCAGCGTCTGAATATACGCCTGATACACATTTTCCAAATCAATATTTTTCAGAACCATCAGTCTGGATACTTCCTGCCAGTCAGCCCTTTCATAGTAATGGATAAATTCCAGCACCGGCGCAAAAATTCCCTTGTTCCGCACCAGAGCGTCCTCAATCTCCTTTGATACCTTCACTCTCTTAAGAGCGTCCGCCATAGGCTCGCTAAACGCCAAATCCAGCACCGAGAAAAGACCCATCAAAAACAGCTCCGACGCCTGAAGCGACAGTGAAAAGGTAGGTGCAAGATTTTCCGCAAACTTCGCGCGCAGAAGCGACAGTCTGGTAATTTCGTTGGGTTTGTCCGCATAGAGTTCCCCTGCCAGCGCCGTGTTTATCCACTTGCGCAGCTCCCGCTGCCCTAACATGGCCGCCGCGTGCCTGATGGAGGTAATCTCGGAATTTACCGCCATCCTGTTTACCATCTTCAAAAGAGAAATGACAAGCGCCGTGTCTCTTCCGATAATATCCGCCGCTCTGGTAAGCTCGAAATCGTCGGCGTTTACCATATTGAGCAGTTCGATATAATTCGCCTTAATGGGCGTTACTTCCGTCTCGCCTTTCGTCACCGGCATCCGGTAAAACTCGCCTTCATATAACTGATATCCGCCCTCTTTTACCAGCGCGTCGTAAATTTCCTGCGTCTGGATGTTTCCCGCGCAGATTTTGAGATTCGGATACAGCTTATTAAAGTATATCTTTGCCTTGCTGATTTCAATCTTTTTGTCGTCAAGCAGAATATAATCCATTAAAAGCAGGATTTCACGATACGCCTCAAAATCCGATACCATAAGTTTGCGTATCGCCAGCTTATATCCCTGTTTCTTTAATTCGCCCAGGCGGCTTATGTACATTTTTTCCGGTTCAATAGACGTGTCCATAAGCAGAACCACCTGACCGCTGGGAATTTCACTCTGCTCCAGAACATCTGAAAAGATAGCGATATTATTGATGGGCACAAATATTTCCTTGTCGGTTAAAATTGTCTCAAGCCCTATGCTCTGGATTACTTCTACCCCCGCAATGTGGGATGCCCCGTCATTTGCTCCCGTCCCCAGCAGACTGGGAAGCAGGAAAAAATTCTTTTTCCGCGTAAATAAAGAATACGCGCACACACTCATTTTTTCGTCAAATAGTGGAATTAATGTTACCAGCATATTTCTGTCCCTCTTACATTCTGTCGTCAGCCTGCCGATTGACAAAGCATTCCCGGCCTTTTATCAGCCTGCCGGTTGACAACATATTTCTATATCTGTATTCCTGTAAACATTATACACAATATCAGGGTATAATTTCCATAGTAAATTATAATTTTTCATGGAATTTTCATGGAAAAATGCAAATTTATTGAAAAATACAGCTTTTTAAGAGGTTTGTCCCGAAAAAAGGATTTTTCCGGGAAAGATGCGCCCCCCAGCTTATGACTGGGAGGCATGATTTTGAATATAATCCTGAAGAATATCTGACGCTTCGCCGATATCAAGCCCTGTGGCGGTGAGAAGCTGATTTAAGCTGTCCAAATCCCGGTTCTTTTTTTCCTTGTAAAGCGCGTCCAGCTCGCTTTGCTCCGATTTCATCCTTGTCCGAAGGGACGCAATCAGTTCCTCCTTCTCCGCGATTTTTTCCTCGATTGTCCTCCTCTGTCCTCTTGCCATAACTGTCCTCCTGAAAATAATATTTCTATAGTATATGGACAAGTATGGAAAAGTATTCCTTTTTTACCCTTTAAATCTTTATCTCCGTCCATTTGCCCGCTTTAAAACGGACGGTGGCAAAGATAAACCTGGAAATCTGGTCCGCCAGCACTCCCAGCCAGATTCCCACAATGCCAAGCCCGAACACATAACCGCCCAGATAGGAGCCCAGGGTACGGATAATCGTAACGCTGACGGTGGAGGCTGCCGCCGTGTAAAAAGTATCCCCCGCGCCCCGCAGACACCCCATATAAATAACCTGGCTGATTTGGAACACCACCACAAAAATAATTACCATCATAATGCTGACGCCGATAGCAACAATATGCTCTTCCGCAAAAAACAGTGAAAAAAGCGGCCTTGCCCCAAAGAAATACAGGGCGGAAAGGCACAGGGCAATCACGCCGCCCATCATTCGGCATATCCGGCCGTATTCCCTGGCCAGCTCCTTGTCCCCCGCCCCTAGGCTCCGGCCAATCAACGCCACTGCCGCCGCCTGCAGACCGTCCCCAAAGGAAAAGGAAAGTCCCATGATATTCATGCCGACCTGATGGGCCGCCATAGCGTCCGTTCCCTGATTGGCCGCCATCACCGCCGTCATCATAAATCCCACCCTCATTAAAATCTGCTCGAAAAACACGCTGTATCCTACCCTCACCAGATTCACAAAGGAGGCGGCAGCCGGTTTGATTTTATTCTGCAGAATATAGGGAATGCTGATAAACCCGTCCCTGTCAAGGACTGAGAGTACGCTCATAACGCTGGCAACCACCGTTCCAAGCACCGTAGCCAGAGCCGCCCCCCGGATTCCCATAGCCGGAAATCCGAAATGCCCGTTAATCAGCAGGTAGTTTGCAATGATATTAATGGTATTGGAAGTGACGTTGGTGCGCATGGTGATTTTCGTGTTCCCGGCCCCACGCTGGGCGGAGTTAATCCCCATCTGGATTCCGTTAAATATCATTCCTCCCATAATAATCTGGAAATAAATCACCGCGCTCTCGTGGGTGTCAGCGGTGGAACCGCACAGACTGATAATCGGCCCCGCGAACAGCACAAAAATAACGCTCAATATAATTGCCGCTATCACAATAAAGATTAACGCCGTATAGGAAATTCTGTTGGCGTCCTCCTTTTTGTTTTCTCCCCGCCGTCTGGCAACCAGAGCGGAAATGGAAACGTTGGCGGCAAAGAAAACAGACATCCCCACGAATTTGGGCTGCGTGGTAAGCCCTACCGCCGCCACGGCGTAAGACCCCAGAGAGCTTACCATCAACGAATCCACCAGGCCTGCAAAAGCCGTAAAAAAAGATTCCACAATCGCCGGCCATGCCATTGCGATTGCCGAATGAACGTTTTCCCTGCCGTATCTTTGTCTTTTTATCAATCCCGTTTCACCATTCATTGCCTTATCCTGCCATTATTTTCTTTTTTACGTTTTTTTGATTTGATTCCCGCCAGCAGCTTTTCATACTTTACATAATCCCTGTCATCTACCCTGTTTCTTTCTGTTTAAATTAAATTCTTCTTCTGCTAACTCAATACGCCGTTGAATTTCTTTCTCCGTAGGAAGCTGCTTCTTAATCTCTTCCAATTTGATATTATCATAAGAAGCGACGCCCATCGGCGTCTGGATTCCCTGAAAAGCCCACTGTACTTCCGTTTGGTTCTTATCTTTGCAGATTAGCAATCCGATTGTAGGATTTTCATCCGCAGTTCGGATAAGGTCGTTCACTGCATTTACATAAAAATTTAATTTTCCTGCAAACTCAGGTTCAAAAGAAACAGCCTTCAGTTCAACGACTACATAACATTTAAGACGAATATGATAAAACAGCATATCAATTTTTCTGGTTTTCCCTGAAACTATAATTTCTTTCTGCCTTCCGATAAATGCAAACCCGGTTCCAAGTTCCAGCAAAAATCTGGTAATATTCTGTTCTAAGGCCGCTTCCAGTGCGGTTTCATCATACCCTCCCGGCAAAGAAATAAAACTGAAATCATAGGTATCTTTTACAATCTCCTGCGCTATCCTTCCCTGTATTCCCGGGAGCTTTTCCGCAAAATTCGTATTTGCCACTCCCTTGTTATAATACAAATCACTTTTTATGCAATCGATTAATGCATTTCTACTCCATCCTTCTTCAATCGTTCTCTCAAGGTAAAACAACGCCTCTTCCACAGAGTTACATCTTGAAACAATTTCCACATGATGACGCCATGGCACAAAACCAAAAAAACCAGGAAATTCCATTTCTGCACCAGTCTGGTGCAGTTTTTCTTCTCTGTTATTTTCTTTGATTTCCGCGCCAAGCTGCTGCAACTTTATACTATCAAAATTAAATTGATTATTCACTGTACGAATTAAGTCACCTAAATCTCCCGCAAATGCATAAAAAGAATACCATTTTTTCATATTCCAAAGATTTCTGGCCGAAAATCCTTTCACCTCCGGAAATTCATGCTGTAAGTCCAGACTCAACTGCTCAACAATACCATGTCCCCATTTTTCCTCTGATTTTCTTAAAACAATATCCCGTCCCAGTTGCCAGTTGAATAACAACTGTTCTGAGTTTACCTTCACAGACGCTTTTATCTGTGCCCCTCTAAACCGCTCCTTTATATCATAAATCCACTGTATATAATCAGAATCCAAATGCACATCATGGGAACTTACAATGACTGGAGACTTTAATTTTTTATTTTCCATTGGCCTCTTCTCCTTTCAATAAGCATATACATATATCCGGAAAAAAGCAATGGTTCTTTGTAATAAAGTCTCACTCCGGAAAATAAATCCGCACCGAAAGCCTCCCCTCCCTGTAATCAGCGTCAATCGCCCCGTTCATCTGCTCCACAAGGCGCCGGGCGATGGAAAGGCCCAGCCCGGTGGAATGTCCCGCCGTCTCCACTGTATAAAAGCGGTTAAAAAACCGGGCCACTGACACCTCGTCAAGGCCGGCAGCCTTATTGGAAAAAATAATCTCCCCGCTTTCACGAAGTTCCACCGTCAAATCACCGTCGCTGTATTTGATGGCGTTGCTGATGACGTTCCCGAAAATGCGAAGCAGCGCGCTCCTGCTCAATCTGCGCGCCAGCCTTTTTTCCGTGATATGAATTTCCGGTGTAATCCGGCAGCCCGTAAGCGCCCCGTAATAAGCTGATAAACTTTCCTCCAGAGCGCCGCTTAAGCTTACCTCCTCAAGGATAAGCTCACTGGAAGCATCCCCTGCCAACGTGTAACGGAAAAGCTCCTCCGTAAGCTGCTTTAACGTCTCCACCCGCTCGGTAATAACCTGAAGATACCTCCCGGCGTTTTCCGATTTTTCCTCCGCCTTAAGCAAATCCAGATAGCCGCAGACAGCGGTGAGAGGCGTTCGCAGGTCGTGGGAAATGTTGGTAACGGCGTCACGCATCTCCAAATCTCCCTGCAAAAAACGCTGCCTCTCTTTCCGAAGCACCCGAAGCTGACTGTTAATTTCGCCGGCAAGTGCCCGCATATGCCTGTCTCTGGAGGAAATGGCGATTAAGGTATTTGTGTCCGTACCAAGTCTGTCTGCAAATTCCCTGCCGATTTCGTCCGCCGCCCGGCGAAGCAGATAAATTTTTAAAAGAAGCGCTCCGATAATTGTCAGAAGCACAAGACAAAGCATGGACAGCAAAGTCATATCGTCCCTCCTATTTGATATCCTTCTTCCCGAAAAGATAAATCCCCTCCCCGGTTACCCCGAAAATGAGTATCAGGGAATACAGCGGCAGACGCGCCATATGCTTTGGGTGTTCCTCAAACATGTCGGCAATCTGAAGCCCCTGGCTTATGGGATTGAAATCATTGATAAACTCATACACGACTCTCTTTGTTCCTCCCACATAATTGGGGTTCCGTTTTCCCACAAGTGAATATTCTTCCATCTCTTCTTCTTCCGTCATGCCGTGCATATAATAGCTGTTGTCAAAAAATTCAGGTATTCTCAGGCTTGAATCAATTGAAATCGTAAGGCCCTGAAGGCTGAAAACTAAAAGAAGGCACAGAACCGCCGAAACCGCCTTATTCTGAAAAAGCATACCCACCATGGTAAAGACTGCCGAGACAGCGCAGAGCGTCAGAATACTTTGCAGAATCATCAAAAGAATTATCTGCCAGTCGGACTTAAGACCTCCAAACATGGGAATCCCCACCGCGGCAATCATTATAACATAAGAAAGCGACATCAGAAGCGAGGATGCAAAAACCGCAAGAAAATTCGCAAGGTAGATTGTACGCCTCTTGTGTCCCGCAATCAGCTTGTTGCGGATGGCGCCGTCCCCGTATTCCACCCCCAGAAAAAGCCCTGCAAGCACCGACACAGGAATCCCCGCAATATATACATACCCGAAAAAAACGCCGTCCAAAACCATTGTGTCAATGAAATAATGATAGTGGTCGCAGCACAAAAGAAGGGCCGTTCCCGAAAAAATCAAAACCCCAATTCCAATAAGCCTGCTTTTCCACAGCCGGACTATATTTGCCAAAAACAGATTATGCAATCTCTCCACCTCCCACGATACTCATATAATAGCTCTCTAGGCTCTCTTCTTTTTCCTTTACGGAAATCACCCGGCAGCCCTGTTCGTTGAGCGACATTACCAGCGTGGAAACCTCAATTTCCCCGTAAACGTCGGCTCGCTCGTCCGAAAGAACCGCGTACTCCACTCCCATGCCCTCAAGTACCCGGGCAAGGGCTTTCGTATCGCTTACATGAAGGCACATACACTTACGGCACTCTTTCAAAAGCTGCGCCGCGTCGATTTCCTTTATCAGAACCCCTCTGTCAATAAATCCGTAGCAGGTGGCGATTTTGGAAAGCTCCCCCAAAATATGGCTGGATACCAGAACCGTAATCTGTCTCTCCCTGTTCAGTTTTAAAATCAGTTCCCTTATTTCAATGATTCCCTGAGGGTCCAGACCGTTTACCGGCTCGTCCAGCACCAAAAAATCCGGGTCTCCCACAAGGGCTATGGCGATTCCAAGCCGCTGGCGCATTCCTAAGGAAAAATGTTTTGCTTTCTTTTTTCCCACATTTGAAAGACCCACCAGCTCCAGAATTTCCTCCAGTCCCTCAAAGGACGGCAGGCCCAAAATCCGGTATTGCTGCTTCAGATTGTCTCTGGCCGTCATATCCAGATACAGCGACGGGGTCTCCACCACGGCTCCCATTCTGCGCCGGATTCTTTCGATTCCCTTTTCCGTACTTCTTACGCCATAGAGCGTATATTCCCCGGAAGATACCGGCTGCAGCCCGCAAATCAACCGGATAAGGGTCGTTTTTCCGGCTCCGTTTTTTCCCACAAAGCCGTAAATCGCCCCTTTGGGAACGTGCATGGAAAGTCCGTCTAAAGCCTTATAGTTTTTATAATGCTTGCACAAAGCATTGGTTGTAAGAACATATTCCATTACTTTAACCTCCTTTATGCCGTCATTATAAATGGTAAAGGGTAAGAAAGCGGTTAAGAAAAGGGTTAAGATTCGGTAAAGATAATAAGATTATTCCCCCTTAAGCTTAAACCCGATTCCCCACACCGATTCGATATAATCCACACCGCCGGCCTCCCGAAGCTTTCTGCGCAGATTGCTGACATGCACCTTTAAGGAGCTTTCCACACAGTCGGGGGTGCTCTCGCTTATTCGCTCCAGCATCACAGATTTCGCGATTACCTGAGAGGGATTCCGCATAAGGAGTTTCAAAATTGCATATTCCGTTGGCGTAAGCCGCACCGGCTTTTGGCATACGCTTACACTGTGGATATCCGCCTCCAGCACAATATCCCCGTATTTTAAGCTTTCTCCAAAAGCCGTACCGCTTTTCCGCATCTGTACGTTGATTCTCGCAAGCAGCTCCCTGGTGTCGAAAGGTTTGGTAACATAATCCACTGCCCCGCCCGCAAGGAGAGATACTTTATCGTCAATCCCCGCCTTTGCGCTGATTACAATCACCGGTATATTCTTAATCTCCGGCAAAAGCTCCTCTCCGTTTAAGCCGGGCAGCATCAGGTCAAGCAAAATAAGGTCCGGGCGCGCGCCGGAAAGCACAAGCTTTGCTTCCGTACCGGAATAGGCCCTCCGCACCGCAAAACCCTCTCTTGTCAATATCTCCTCCAGCATATTTCCAATATTCACATCGTCGTCTATCACTAAAATTGTTTTCAAGGACCGTTCTCCTAATTTGGCTTTCTGTTTTTCCTTTTACCGCAGCTCCCTCCGGCTGCTGATACCAAGCTTTTCAAAAATATTGGACACATGCTTTTTGACGGTAGCCTCGGATATGCACAGCTCCTCGCCGATTTCCCGGTTGGTAAGGCCCCTTCCAATCAGCTCCGCCACACACCGCTCCTGCCGGGTCAGCAGGGAGAAATCGTGACCGGAAACCTCTTTTTGCGTTTCCGGCCCTTTCTCCTCTTTTACCGCCTTTGGCGCTTCCCCGTCCCTCAAAATCATATAGCAGACAAAACCGTAAAACAAAGGCCGCATGCCAAGGGCTATCTCGGTCATTACATCGCCGGGCATAACTCCCTCCCGGCTTATCCCCACAAAAATAAGCATAAAGGTTTCCAGCCCTCCGGCCATCATGGCGTTATTCTGAAAAATCACTTTCCAGTCGGACAGACGGTTTTTCTTTTCAAAACAGGGCAGGCATAAAATCAGACAGCCTGCCCATCACTACTGTCATCACAATGACGCCGACAATTGATAATAAATACATAGTCTTTCCTCCTTGATTTTTGTTTCGCAGATGCGCCTCCCACACCTGCCGTTTTTCTGTTCCCCTGTATTTTAGCGTCAGACCGGACGGAAAGAAATACTACTTCCGGTCAAAAAGGTAGTATTTTCGGTAGTATTTTACCCGCAAAGCGCATTTTCAGAGGCTTTGCGTCTCCATTTCCTCCCAAAGGATATCCTGAGGAGCAAAAGTACAGACGCTAAGACTGTAATTTATTATTCCCTGCCGTTCCTGAAAAAAGGCGTCCTGATTGTGGCTTTTTGTATCCAGTATTTTTCCCATCTCCCAGTCAATTTCAAAGCCGGAAAGCCCTCCGCTCATACCCTCGCCGGTAAGCTTGACGTAGCTTTCCCTGATGCTCCATATTCGGTAAAACAAATCGTGGTACTGCGCATAAGCGCACGCCCAAAGACGCTTCCTGTCAGCAGCCGTAAAAAAACGCTCCGCGACTTTCCTTTCCCTGATATGGTTTTCTTCCCTGAACTGAATATCCACGCCCACAGGCTTATCGCTCACAGCCACGCACACATAGTCTCCCGAGTGGGAAATATTAAAATGGATATCCTCTCTTTTTGCCAGATATGGCTTACCTCTTTCCCCGTATGAGAAGGAAAAGGGCGGCGTATCCGACGGCGAAACTCCCATCTGACGGCACAGCGCGTCGTGGAGAAGCACCCCTGCCGTAATCTCTCTGGCCCGCGCTTTTTCGTTTTTTATCCGGGAAATCCGCTCCCTGCGTCTTTTATCCAGTTTTTTCATAACGGAATGCGCTGTCATGTCCCTGTCCAAAGACAAGTTTATCTGAGAAAAGGTGTCTTCCTCTTGCAAGGGAAACACCTTTTTGTAATATACCGTAATCATCCGCCACCTCATTTCAGGGGATTTTTGTAAAATTCCCTGAAGTCCGAATAGCCTTCTTTCTGCAGTTGTTCCTTCTGGAACTTTTTATTCTTGTTCATCCTCACCACAAGCACCTGACTGCCTTCTTCCCTCTCCTTTTGGGCCATGGCTATCACCCTGCAAAGCTCCTCTCCCGGAAGCCCCTTTTCCAGCAGATAGGCAACCTTAGGCTGCGAGGGAACCTGAAAACCGCTTTCCATAAGAAGCAGAATAATTCGCTCAAACCCGATGGAAAACCCGCAGGCCGGGACGTCGTTTCCCGTAAATTTTCCTACCATCTTATCGTATCTTCCGCCGCCTCCGCAGCTTCCGCCAAACTCAGGCATGGCGACCTCAAAAATCGTCCCCGTATAATAGGACATTCCCCGCACCAGCGTGGGGTCGAACACAAGGGCAAAATCAGAGCTTTTCGTTGCGCCTACGCTGTCCATAATCTCTTTCAGGCTTTTCTTAACCTCGTCCTCCAGAAAATCTCCCAGCCGCTCGCCCAGAAAAGCAAGGCCATCCCCAGCCTCTTCCATTCCCTTAAAAAGTGCCAGATATTTTTCCACACATTCCTTTCCGAAACCGTTTGAAAGAAGCTCTGCCTCCACGCCGGAAAGGCCAATCTTATCCATCTTGTCCAATGTGATAAACACACTGTCATAGTCCGCTTCCTGAAAACCGCTGTAAGCCGCCATGGCCTTTAAAATCCGCCTCTCGTTAATCCTGATTTGGAAATTTTTAAAGCCCAGCTTTCCAAGTGTGGTGGTGGTCGCCAGAATCAGCTCGATTTCCGCCAGATTGGAAGGCTCGCCCAAAATATCGATATCGCACTGCATGAACTGGCGGTAGCGTCCCCTCTGGGGCTTGTCCGCACGCCAGACATTTCCCATCTGCAGCGCCTTGAAAGGACTGGGCAGCTCGTTTGCATGGTTGGAATAAAACCGCACCAGCGGAACCGTCAAATCATACCGAAGGCCGCCGTCCACCAAATCCCTCTCGCTTTCCGCCTTCTCCAGATTCAGCTTTTCCCCTCTTTTCAAAATCTTGAAAATCAGTTTTTCATTCTCTCCCCCCTGCTTATTGCTCAGATTTTCTATATTTTCCACACAGGGCGTCTCTATAGGCAGAAAACCAAACTTTCCATAGGTTTCCTTAATCACGCCAATCACATAATCCCGAATCCTCATTTCCTCCGGGAGAATATCCTTCATGCCGGTTACCGGCTTCCTGCTAAGTCCCATTTAAATCCTCCATTCCAATGCGGTAAACGCCCGTCAGCGCCCATCCGTCCTTTTCGCTTCTGCTGATTGATATACTGCGTAGATTTTACACTTTTTTTCCATAGAATACAAGACCTTTCGGGAACTTGGCACGGAAATCAATTTTCAGATTTCGGTGAAAT
>CAJTMZ010000065.1:0-3169 GCA_910577445.1 uncultured Lachnospiraceae bacterium
AACCTGTTCTTAGATTCCCGGCCAGCGGTTTTACCTGTGCTGTTCTTGGCAGTTCCTTTTCTTATCTGCCGCGTCCGCCGCGGAAACCGCCACCGCCGCATCCGCCGCCACCGCGTCCGCATCCACCGCCGCCTCGCACGGCAGCAAAGTTATCACAGACGCCGTTATTGTCCGCATCGACATAATTCCTTCCGCGTCCGCCCTGAGGGGCGCTGCCCTGTCCGTTTCCCCGTCCCGCTCCGGCCGCATAATTATCACAGACACCGTCGCCGTCTGCGTCGACATAATTTCCGCCGCATCCTGCTCCGGCCATTCCGCACCAGTGATAAATTCCGCAGTTGTCACAGATTCCGTCGCCGTCCGCGTCGGCAAAAACCACCCCGTTCCCGGTCAGACAGCTTCCATAACCTGTACCGCAGACATCACAGATTCCGTCTGCGTCCTCATCAACAAAATAGCGCCCGGCCGCCGGTTCAGCGGCAAATGTGGCTGCTGCATCCAGTGAAAATACCATCACTGCCGCTAAAACTCCAACAAGTGCTTTCCTCATAACGCACCTCCTTCATATTTGACAGCCATTTCTGTCATCTTTCCACCAGCTTTCGCTTATGTACCCTCATACTACCATAACCCTATCCTCTTTTCAAGCCGGGAGCCGGTCCATTCACGGAATCTGATAATTGATTTCCGTGCGGTCCGTTTTAATGGCCGTCTTTTTTATATGTGCAGGTCCTTTCTGTCAAATATCATAATTCCCAGCACATAACATATGGCGGCGCCGGCCAAAAGCATCAGCGCGCTGACAAAAGCCCCGCTCTCGCCCGCAATGATTCCCTCCGGATTAAACAGGGTAAAAAAGGTAAAGTACTTTGCTTTTTCCGCATCGCCGCCCACATTTGCAAGCATCTGCAGTACATACATAAATATCGGAATCCCTGCCCCGAAGGCAACGCTGTATTTTGTATCCGAAAAAAGGCAGGAAGAAAGAAAACAGATGCCGCCAATAAACAAATGCAGACACAGCAGCCCGCCGTTCACAACAAAAAGCCCCTTTACGTCAAGCTCCCCCGGAAAACCGCTTCCTGTGCAGACCAGTTCCAGGGCTGTGCTGTAAAGAACCAGCAGCAAAATCCCGCTGACAAGCACCTTCATCTGCGTAAATGCAATGACACGCCGCTTTACCGGGGCGGCAGTCAAAAGGGCCATGGAGCCCTTATCCACATACTTTGCAATCAGGGCGTTTCCCCGAAGGATGCAGAATATCATAGGGAAAATCAGCAATATAAATCCATAGAGATAGGATACCATAAAGCCCAGCAGCGTCGCGGCATTTGCTTTCATGCCCACAGCCGCCATCAGTTCCGGCATGACTTCCACAAAACTGTCCAGCGTTTCCATCAGTTCCGGGTCGTACATACTGATAATAACGGAAACATACAGGGTAATGATTGCGCCGAAAATTATCAGCAGTTTTATGCTTCCTTTCATTTCACGCTTATATAACGCCATGTTCATCATGCTTTTCACCTCCGTAATAATTCATAAAGATTTCTTCCAGGCTCTGCTTTGTTGTGACGGTAACCTTCAGTCCCTTTCGCGTACCCCCGAAATCTGCGGCAAAGGCTTCGGCTTCAGACTCGTTTTCAAGGGATACGGTGTAATTGCGGGTATGGCGCTCCCGCAGCGCCGAAGCGGCGTCCACAGCCACCATCCGCCCTTTTCTTATGATTCCAATGCGGTCGCAGGTTCTTTCAACCTCCTCAAACATATGGCTTGACATCAGTATCGTCTTGCCGTGCTTTTTTTCTTCTGCTATCAAATCAATGAATCTGCTTTGCATCAGCGGGTCAAGACCGCTGGTGGGTTCGTCCAGAATAAGAATATCCGGGTCGTGCATAAAAGCGGCGACGATTCCCAGCTTTTGCTTCATCCCTTTACTCATCTTTTTGATGCTGCCTCTGGGGTCTAATTCAAAGCGTTCCAGCAATTCCTCCTTACGGCTTTGGGAGCCGATTCCGCGGTATTGCGCGATAAATTTGAGGAACTCCGCGCCTGAGATATCTTCAAAAAAACTGATTTCACCGGGAATATAGCCAAGCCTTTCCTGCACTTTATCCCTTTTGCTCCAGCAGTCCAGACCGTTAACGGTACAGCTTCCCGACTTCGGTTTCAGAAATCCCATTAAATGACGTATGGTTGTGGTTTTTCCCGCCCCGTTGGGCCCCAAAAATCCAAAGGCTTCCCCCTGATTTACATGAAAGGAAACGTCAAACACACCCTTGCCGCCTCCATAATCCCGGACCAGATTTTCAATTTTAATGGCGTTCATAAATATTCCTCCCTATAGGTAATTTGCTTAAACATCTCCGTCCACTTTGCAAAGGCCGTGCCGATTGCCTCCAGACATAAGGGCTCATTGCTCATCTGCCGCTCATGGATATAGCCGTCAACCATCCAGACCATCATTTTTAATATTTCCATCGGATTGATGTCTTCTTTGAATTTACTGTAATCTACATGATTAAAAAACTGATTGTAATTCTGCTCTGCCATATTCCTGCTCTTATTCTTCAAATCACCGGAGATTTCTTCCCTGTCGGAATAAAAAGAGCGGATTGAAAACTCAACTATATATGGATTTTCTGCCAGTATCCTGATTTTTTTCATAGTGGCGTAGGATATGAGTTCAAAAAAATCCGTAATTTCCCAAAGTCTGGAATCGGTTACTCCCTCCGTGATTATGCGCTTTACATATTCATACACCGTCAGATATAAATCTTTTTTGTTTCGAAAATAGTAAAAAAGCAATCCTTTGGAAACCCCTGCTTTGGACGCAATCAAATCAGTAGACGCCTTTTTGTATTCGTACTTTGCAAAGACTTCCATTGCCGCTTTCAATATGGAAATCTGCTTTTCCTCCGAAAGTTCTTTAAATCTTTCGCTCATCCCGTTCCTCCGACTGTTTTGGTTTGACCGATTCGGTTGATTAAAGTATATCTGTTTGACTCAAATTTTCAAGGCCCCTGTTGACAAAATATTATAATATTTTCGTTTTGCAGATTGATATTGGAAACACCTTATCTCTTGCCGCCGCCTTCTTTTTACGGTAATATAAAAAACAGGATAAAATTTTTTAAGGGGGACAACATATGACTTCTTTGCGGCTTGA
>CAJTMZ010000065.1:3184-13077 GCA_910577445.1 uncultured Lachnospiraceae bacterium
GGCTCCTGTTAAGGAATTTTTCGGAAAAGGATATGGACGCGCTGTATTTGCTTTTAAGGGACGAGGAGGTAAATACCTTTCTGCCATGGTTCCCCGTGAAAAACAGGGAAGAAACACAAAAATTTTACGAACAGAGACTGGCAGATAAACCATACAGTCTGGCGATTTGTTTAAAAGAGGATGATTATCCAATTGGCTATATCAAGATGGATACGGGCGAAAGCCATGATTTCGGGTATGCGCTTTGCAAAGAGTTCTGGCATAAGGGCATCGTTTCCGAGGCCGGCAGGGCTTTTATCAGCCAGTTAAAAAAAGACGGTATCCCATACATTACGGCGACCCACGACAGAAAAAATCCCAAAAGCGGCGGCGTAATGCGGCAGATTGGCATGAAATACTGCTATTCCTATGAAGAGCAGTGGCAGCCTAAAAATATTCCGGTCGTGTTCAGAATGTTCCAGTTGAATTTTGACGGGCAGAAGGACAGAGTCTATCAGAAATACTGGAACTGCTATGAGGTTCATTTTGTGGAAACCGGTATTTAAGCCGGTTCCCGCTGACATACCTGGGGCTTACGGCGCAGGCTGCTTTTGGAAAGCGCCATCCGCTTTTGGAAAGCAGGCGGAAACTTCCCATAGAAACCTCCGCCTGCCTTTTGTTCTCAAAAGGATTTATTCTAAACTAAGAGGGGCAATCACAGGTCTTGTCCCTTCCGCCTTTTCAATCTCATCCAAAAGCTGCAAAGAAAGCTCTTTTCGTATCTGCGCATAAGCCGGGTCACGCACCAGATTTTCCAGCTCGTAAGGGTCCTTTTTCAAATCGTAGAAAAAATCCTCCTCATAATAATCGCTGCTTCCTTCCTGCCATCCGTCCAGTCCGGGAGCGTATACGCTGTAGAGATAATTCTCGGTGCGCAGGCACCGCCCTGTACGGCTCTCGCTGATTTGGGCAAAAATCCGGTTTTCCCTTCCTTCCGTCCTGCCGTCCGCCACGTCTTTTAAGTCCTCCCCAATCATAAGGCTGCCCACATCTACTCCCGCCATGGCCAGAAATGTCTTCGGAAGGCTGGCCGTACTCACCAGTTCGCCGACCCTTTTTCCGCCCCTGAAACCGGGACCGGAAATAACAAGAGGAACCTGCAGGCTGGAATCGTGGCAGGAACGTTTATAGTCATCCGCTCCCATAAGATGTTCATCCCTGTTTCTGGTTTTAAAATGGGAGCCATGGTCCGAGCTGTAAATAATAATGGTATTCTCATAAAGTCCCTTTTTCTTCAGCGTCTCAATGATACGCCCCAGATTGTCGTCCAGGCTTTTGCAGCAGCCCAAGTAATCCGGATACATCTCCTTTGCGTCCCCTGAAAGCGCCTTTAAATCTTCCGGAAGTTCATAATCGCTGTTTGGAACCGTCAGGGCCCTCATAGCACTTCCTGTCGTTCTGATGGTGAGGCTCAATATGGGATATGGTCAGGAAAAACGGTTTTTCCCCTTTATACTGCTCCAGATATTCCAGGGCAAAATCCGTAATGCAGTCCACCCGGTAGCCTTTAAACTCTCTCTTTTGCATCTCTTCATCAAAAACATATCCGTCATAGCCGTGGGAGGTTGCTTCCAGTACGTCGGAGACACGCCAGAACCCCCGGTAACCGCCCCGCCGCTCTGGAGGAATCGCCCTGCATTCATAGTCAATAACCGGCGGCTCTTCATAGGAATCCCGGCAGCTTGCCAGATGCCATTTCCCCACATAAGCGGCGTCGTACCCCGCCTCGTTCATGTAATCCGCCACTGTCTTGACGTCGTCCGGAAGAGGCTGGCCGTTTCTGTAGCAGTTGATTTCCGTAGGATAGCGACCCGTCTGAAACATGGCCCTGCAGGGACCGCATACCGGCTGGGCGGTAAACGCGTTTTCAAATAAGACGCCTTCTTGCGCCAGCTCGTCCAGATTCGGGCTGATATCCAGCTTTTGCCCGTAGCATCCCAGCGTGTCGGCGCGCTGCTGGTCGGTAAAATAAAATAAGATATTGGGTTGCATACTATGCCTCCTTTGCCTGCCTTTTAAAGCTTTTCTTAAAGTATAGCACACAAACCGCGGCACAGCTACTTTATTGACTTTATAATTGATTCGGAAACGGCGTATTTGACAATTAAACAGACTTTGTACCGGCATGGCACCACAAAATCACAGCCGGTTCTTCCCTGTCGGAAATTACGTGATGGTTCTCGCCGGGCTCTACCAGAATAATGTCTCCGGTCTTTAAGGGCTCCTTTATATCGTCCACCCAGACCACGGCCTTTCCCTGCACGACCATAAACAGCTCGCAGTCGTCATGTATGTGGGTTCCCTCCGGGTTATCGTCAGCGTGGCTCACTTCGCCGGGCCGGGTAAAAGACAGTCCGCCCGCGTAAAGCTTATCTCCGGGCAGCACGCCGTCAAACAGATGTCCGTTTGCGGGATTTAACTCTTTAACAGTCAGTTTTTTCATTTGTCATCTTCCTTCTTAATTCATAAATTCTTTTCTGTATTTTTCTTCCAGACTCCCGGGTTCTACGGGAAGTCCCGCTCTTTTGCTCTCAATGGCGGAAAATACCGTCATTTGGGCGCGGGCGGCGTTCTCTAACCGGGTGTCCATTGGCACTCCCTCCTCCAGCCAGTCCACGAACTGCTCCACCAGATTTTCGTTTCCCCACCTGTCAGTCTTTGAACCGATTAGCGGAATCTCAAATCCTTTACCCGGGAGGTTGAAAGAAGGCTCCTTTTCTGATTTCAGATAGCAGCGCAGACTGTTTCCCTTCAGAACCAGCACAGCTTTTTCCAGCTCCGCCCGAATCAGTTCGTTGCCCCAGGAATGAAGGGAACTGGCGCTGGCCATGGACATTTCGTAGCTTACCCGCACGCCGTTTTCATATTTCAGTATGGAAAGGGACTGTCCTCCCCCTTTCATACTCTTTGCATGCTCCGGGCTCCAAACGTCGGTGTAGATGCTTCTGCACCTGCTTCCCGTCAGCGATTCCAGCAGGCTGAAATGATGGATAGACGCTTCGTTTAGCATTACATGCTCCAGCTTTTTCTGCCGCTCGCTCATCTCGGCCTCCTTAGCCGTAAACTGAAAGGAAATGTAATCCAGATTACCGTATTTCCCGCTGAAAATTTCCTTTCGCAATGTGGAGATATGCCGCTGGAACTGATGGGACATGGTCACGCCGTATTTTATTCCGGTTTCCTTTGCCCGCTCAAGGAGCCGGAACAGACTTTGGGGATTGTCGGTGACCGGCTTTTCAGACAATACATGGCATCCGTATTCCATAGCAGTCATGGCGACGGCCTCGTGAGCCGCCGGCGGCGCGGCTATCACACAAAAGTCAGGCTTTGTCTTTTCAAGAGCCTTTCGCAAATCGGTGAAGCGCTGCTCTTTTTCCAGCATCCCCCTGACCGATTCTAAATGGGCGGGAACTGTGTCCACAGCGCCAACCACCCGGAGCAGTCCGTCGCCGGCGCACCGGGGTAGGGTATATTTCGCCCAAATCTCTCCCCAGCCGCCGCATCCAACTAAAATTGCTGTTTTCATTCCGTCTCCTTTTTTTCAAAAATATTCTTATTTCAGTATGCCAGCCGCTCTTTAGCACTTTCCGGCAAAACTCCCTGCTACGCGCTAACCCGCGCAGTTTTTCAGAATGTGGAGAACATCTTCCTTATACAGTTTCATAAACTGTCCTGTCCCTCCGTTTTTTACCGCCCGTTCCGCCAGCATTTCCAACTGGTCTTTTATTATATCTTCCGGTATGCCAAGCTGAGCCAGCGTGGAGGGCAGTCCAAGCTGCGTAAAGAAATCCGACAGGCGCTCTATTCCCGCCAGAGCCAGCGCTCTCTCGTCCGAAAACTGAGAGGGGTCCAGATTCCAGACGCGGGTGGCAAACCTGACAAAGACCCTGATATCCGCTTCAAACACATACTTCATCCAGCCGGGGAACACAACGGCCAGACCCGCTCCGTGAGCCACATCATAGACGGCGCTCAGCTCGTTTTCGATATCGTGGGACGCCCAGTCGCCCTGACGGCCCGTACAGAGCAGTCCGGCCTGAGCAAGGCTGGCAGCCCACATAATTTCCGACCGGGCAGCCAGGTCGCCGGGATGCTCCATGACAATCCGTCCGTTATGGATAAGCGTTTTCATACACGCCTCACACAGCCGGTCGCCCAGCTCGGTATTTTGCGTACGGGAAAAATAATTTTCCATCACATGGGACATGATATCCGCAATACCGCAGGCCGTCTGATAGGGGGGCAACGACAGGGTAAGCAGTGGGTCCAGGACAGCGAACAGCGGCCGCATCTTCCGGTTATTTAAGGGGATTTTCTGCATACCGTCTTCGTTGGTAATAACGGAGCCTACCGCCACCTCGCTTCCCGCCGCCGGCATTGTCACCACGGCGCCTAAAGGAAGCAGACGCTCCACTTTCTGTTTTCTGGTAAAGAAATCCCAGACGTCCCCCTCATAGGGAACTCCCAAAGCAATGGCTTTGGCGGAGTCAATCACGCTGCCGCCGCCCACGGCCAGAATAAAGTCCACCTCTTCCCGGCGGCACAGCTCTATCCCTTTATATACCAGACCAAGGCGGGGATTGGGCTGAACCCCTCCCAGCTCCACAGTCTCAATGCCCTCTTTGTGAAGATATCCCGCTATGCGGTCTATCAGGCCGGACTGTTTGCTGTGACGGCTCCCGAAATGAATCAGCGCTTTGTGTCCGCCAAATTCTTTTACTCTCTGTCCCACCTCTTTTTCAGCGCCTTCGCCGAAAAACACCTGTGTCGGGACCTGAAATTCAAAATTTAACATATGTTTTCCTCCTTTTAACCCTTAATGCCGGAACCCACGGACAGGGCCTGTTCCAGCTTATCTCCTAAAAACAGATAAATGACAACGGTTGGTATACTTGCCATAACCAGCGCAGCCCCCATGCCGCCCCAGTCCGTGACGAACTTCCCTTTAAAGGTAACCAGTCCCACGGGCAGCGTCTTACGCGCCTCCTCGCTTATCATCACCAGTGCCAGTGTAAACTCATTCCACGCCCCGATACAGGTAAACAGAAGTACCGAAGCAATGGCCGGTTTTACCAGCGGGCAGATGATACTGAAAAAGCTCCTGAACACACCGGCCCCGTCGATATAAGCCGCCTCCTCCATGTCTTTTGGAATACTGCGCATAAAGCCCTCCAGCACCAGACAGGCAAAGGCAAGCTGAAAAGCGGTATACGGCAGAATCAGTGAGGCATAGGAATTGGTCAGCTTCATATCACGCACCAGAATAACTAACGGGATAAGAATAATCTGTGCCGGGATAAACAGACCCATCGTTATGTAGGTGCTCGCCGCTCCCGAAAACTTCCACTGCATCCGCGCCGTGGCATAAGAGAACATCAGTGAAAACACGATTACCGCCACGGTGGTGATAAATGTCACCACAATACTGTTTCTAAAGTACAGAGGAATGTTAAAATTGTTCCATGCATTGTAATAGTTCTCCGCCTTCCAGATAAGGGGTGCTCCAAAAGGATTGGTAAACATGATTTCCTCATTGCTTTTGAAAGAGTAGAAAATCATGTAAATGAAAGGATACAGGTTCACCAGAGAACAGGTCATCAGAAAAGCGATGAGCATCTTGCGGACCAAAGAACTCTTTTTTACATTCTTTTGTTTTTTCATTATCATCCCTCCCCTCATTCTTCCCTTATTCTAAACAGCTTATTGAGCAGCACCGTACAGGCCAGACATTCCAGAACGATAACCGTTGCTATGGCGCTGCCGTAACCGAACTTGTTGCCGGTAAAGGCCGACTTATACATCATATAGGTCAGCGACGTGGTGTAATCGCCGGGGCCGCCCCCCGTCATAATATACATGGTATCGAAGGCCTTCAATCCTCCGGTGAACGCCAGAATCAGGCAGAACCGGAAGGTTTCTCGCAGCAGGGGAATGGTAATGCGCCGGTGCATCTGTACGGTGGAAGCGCCGTCGATTCTCGCGGCCTCATATAAATCCTGGGAAATTCCGCTGACAGCCGTATAGAACATGATAAACTCTATTCCCATAAACTGCCAGGCGTTGACAAAGGCAACGGCAAAAATCGCTGAATTTTTACCGGTCAGCCAGGCCTGCCGGTAATGGATGCCGAGAGCTTCGAAAATCTGATTGAACAACCCATAATCATAGTTAAACAAAGATACCCACATCTGGCAGATTACCGTAGATGATATGACAACCGGCAAAAAATAAGTAAAGCGGAAGAAACCGCTGAACCTGGTTTTGATTGAAACAAGCAGCAGGGCCATCAAAAGCCCGAAGAAGATTTGATACACCACCAGCACAAGCGCGAAAATCAGGCTGTTTTTGTTGGACAGATAAAAAGTATCGGCACGAAACAGTTTGACATAATTGCCAAGCCCGACCCATTTGCCTGCCGTTGCCCCATTCCAGTTATAAAAGGATTTGATTAGAGACTGAAACACCGGGTATCCAATCAGTCCGGTAAAGGTCAGCAGGGCGGGCAGAGTTAACACCGCCACCGCGCCGCGATATCTCCATGTTTTTTTCATTCTTTCCCTCCTTATCACTTTACTGCTTTCCGTGTGAAAAAAACGGCAGGCCCGATTTCAAATCCGGCCTGCCCTCTTCTTCCATATAAGAAATCAGGCAATCGTAAGCTTTACTCCGCTCCGGCCTCTTCCAGCATTTCCGTAATACGGCTGTCCGTGTTCTTAATAAAATCCTCCACGGCATAGTCGCCGGTCATAAGCTTGGAAATCTCCTCGCCCAGGATAGACATGGAATCCGCATGTTCAAAGCACCATGGAAACAGTGTATAAGAAGTGAAGTTTTTTGAGTCCTGTGCATATTGTTCTGCTATCGGTCCAAAGTCTTCATCCTGTGTAATCCCTTCGTCCATTGTAAAGGAAGAAAGCGATTCGCCGTACTCATAACGACCATTGGCCAGTTCCATTGCAAACAGGCAGGCATATTTCGCCGCTACATCCGCATGTTCACTATAAGGAGCGATAGAGAATCCGCCAATACTTGCTCCGCCGGAACGTATATTTTTATTTGCGTCAGTGGCTTCGCCATCCTGTAAAGGATAATCCAGATATCCGAAAGCGTCTTCTTCCATCATACCGGCCAAATCCTTAATCGCCCAACAGCCGTTGGCATACATTGCAGCTTCGTTATTGGCGAAAGCTGCCATAGCTTCCTCATTAGAGGCTGTGAATGCCGTCTGTGAAATCAGGCCGGCATCAATAAGCTCTTTCAGCTTTGTAGCTCCCTTTACATAGACCTCATCTGTCATCCTTGCCTCGCCTGTATCAATCGGCACCAGTCCTCTGGCATCATCACGGGTTACTATAGAGTCAAGAATTGCTACCGGACACCAGATATCTTTTGCAAACAGAGCTAACGGCGTAATATCATTTGCCCTGAATGTCTTTACGGCATCTAAAAATTCACTGTAATTGGTGGGGATTTTTACATTATTTTCCTCAAAAACTTTTTTGTTATAAAATATCAGGTAGGACTCCTGACTGAAATAAGGAACAGCATAGCAGTGTCCGTCTTTTGCCCAGAAAACATCCCGTTCACCAGGATTCGTCCTCTCCAAAATACCTGTTTCCTCCACATATTTGTCGAGTTCCAGAACATTATCAGATTCCAGAGCCAAATAGGTGGTAGTGGTGTCAGATTTCCAGATATCCGGCAGCGTACCGGCGGCGATTCTTGTTTTTACGGTTACATTTCCGTCCTCAGGCATAACCTCCATCACCAGATTGACCTCAGGCATAATCTCTTTCATCCGCTCTATTGCATAGTCGGCTGCCTTTTTTTGGGTATCAGTAGTATAAGGCAGCATAGCCGTAATCGTAATCTGTTCTTCCGAAGCTTCCTGCCCTTCGCCGGAACCGTCTGCGGGAGCGGTCTTTTCTGTTTCCCCCTTGTTTCCGCAGCCCATCGCTAAAACCATAAGTAACAACGCCAGCCCTAAACAGCCAGCCTTCTTAAGCCGTGGCATTTTCTTCATCTTGTTTCCTCCTTAAAATTTTTATTGTAACTTTTGTTTATGTCCTAATTATAGCCAGCAAAATTTTAAGCCGTGATACGCCATATGCCACTACTTTGCACAATTCGACACCTTTTGCAGCGCTTTTGCCTATCTGCCGGAAACATCCTCTTTTAAAAAGCCGCCGTTCTCTGTATAACCTCCTCCTGCAATTCCGGTGTAAGCTGAACGAAATAAGCGCTGTAGCCGGTAACCCGGACCGTCAGACCGGAGTATTCTTCCGGATGGCTTCTGGCTTTTAAAAGGTCCTCCCGTGAGAGGAAATAAAGCTGTATCTGCATACCGCCCTCTTTAAAATAATCCGAGATAAGGCCGCAGAGCAGGCGGTCTCCTTCCTCCCCCTGAAAAACCTGAGGAGGCACCTTGAAATCCAGAGTGCTTGCATTGTTGGACAGGCTGTAATCCAGCTTGCCCGCCGACCTTAAGAAGGCGGTAGGGCCTTTTTTGTCCATTCCGTGGGACGGGCTGATTCCGTTGACAAAGGGTTCCCCCGCCCTTCTTCCGTTGGGAAGCGCGCCACAGTTTTCACCGCAGTCCATGAAATTCAGAAAGCTGAACAGCCCCGGCCTCAGACAGCTCCCTGACGGATGGGGACAACTGCTGATAATCCGGCACATCCGCTCACAGAGCCAGGCCATGGTTTCATCCGCCCGGTCGTCATCATTGCCGTATTTGGGCGCTCTGTTAATCAGCGCGGCCCGTAAGATGGCGTCGTCCGCAAAGTTTGTACGAAGTCCCGCAAGTATCCTCTCTTTTGAAAACTTTCCGAATACTTCTCCTTTGGGTTTCTCCTCAGACTCCCCTCCAAAGTCTTGCCCGCAGTCCTCATCTTCAAAGCACAGCGTCCGCAGGGCGGTCAGGCTGTCGGAAACGGCCGCAAGCCCCGGCATCCGCACGCCCACGGAAGAATATCTTGCGCCGTAAGCGGACAAATCCACGGCCTTTTCCACACAGTCCTCCACAAACAGGGAGAGCATGGGCTGCGGGCGAAGCAGGGCTGTCCGCAGTTCCTCCAGATGTATTTTTTCCGTCAGCAAAACCGCCGCGGCTTTGGTCTGCTCTGTCAGGGCCTCCTCCACTTCTTCACAGCTCCTATACCCGGTCAGATTTCCCAATGCCGGGCCGAGCACTTTTCCCGAGGTCAGTGAAACGCCGTTATTTAAGGCAAGCTCCAGACACTTGCCCACATTCAGAATCGCCCCCATGGGACTGGGACGCTCGATTCCCGCAAGCCCGTACTCATAACAGCCAATCAGTCCGTAATCCACCCCGTCTTTTCTGTCATAACCGTAATTTTCCAGCGCGCCCAAAACCGCCTCGTCGCTATACAGCATAGGGCCCAGATTCTGTCTGTTGACCCGGCAGCATTCCAGAAAAAATTCAGGGTCTGTTCCCGAAAATATCCGGGCGTTCAGCTTGGGCTGCAAAATCCGGCAGTTTTCCAGAGAGCGCAAAAACATGAAACTAAGAAGATTTACGCCGTCCCTGCCATCTCTTGTCATTCCGCCAATGGTAAGGCCCCGTCCCGCGTCGTTTATCCTGTCCGGATACTCTCCGTTTTTGAGCCAGAAACAGTCCAACAGTTCCTGGGCCTTTTCCTCGTCCAAAGCCCCCGTCTCCAGGTCCGCTTTCAGATAGGGATACAGATACTGGTCCATCCTCCCGTAGGAAAAAGCGGAAATCCCGGACTCCAGTTCCACAAGAATCTGTAAAAACCAGGTCATCTGAAGCGCCTGCCGGAAATTCACCGGCGGCTGGTCTGCAATATGGCGGCAGGTGCGGGCAATTTCCT
>CAJTMZ010000065.1:13091-24930 GCA_910577445.1 uncultured Lachnospiraceae bacterium
CTCTCCCTGACGCGCATCCGATGCTTCCCCGGCCTGACGCTCCGCTTCCTCTCCGTAACGCCGGATATAGGTACGCGCGCCCTCCAGACAAAAAAGCGCGGACAAAAGGAACTCTTTCTGCCCGGCATCCAACGTCGAATCTTCCTGACGAAGCCTCAGTTCTTCTTCCATCCGTCCAAGCCCTTTTTTCAGAGCCTGTTCATAACCGATAATGATGTGCCCGTAATTGACCGAGCCGTAAAAGAGCTCTTTCCACTCATCATAATCCGGCACCGTACTTTTTCCCGTCTCTTTCAGGAAACGGGCCGCTGCCATATCCTCCCTTTCCGCCCGTTCCCGTGAAAAAAGAAAATCCGGCATAATCTGCCGGTTGGAGTCCACCTCCGCATAGGGAATCCCCCCTACAATCAGTTCCTCCGGATAAACCGGCGTTGCCAGCCGTTCCAGATAATATTTCATCAAATGCCCCTGCCGGATTACCGGCTCTGCCTGATAAAGCGTCCAGTCATATCCTTCCGCAATCACCGCCGCTCTGGCGGAAAAATCCCGCTTCGAAAGATTTTCCTTAAGACGCCGTACTCTTTCTGTCATAAAAGATATCTCCCTTTCTTAGTTTTGCCTGTCAGATATTATATGATTTCCGATTTCCGCCCTCAAAAGGCCCTCTTCCCGAAAAAGGCGCAAAAGCCCCTCCATTGTCTGCCCGGAGGGCGCCGTCAGCTTCCCGGCCGGATATTCCCGTCCCAGCCTCTCATATTTTTCCTTTCCGAACCGGTGAAAAGGCAAAAGCTGGATTCTCTCTATGCCGCTTCCGGGAAGCTCTGACAGCTCCCGCAGCCTTTGGGCAACCGCCCTCATCTCGCTCTCCGAGTCGTTCCATCCCGGAATCACCGGCACCCTAATCCAGACTGCTTTTCCCGTACGGCAAAGCCGCTCCAGATTCTCCTGAATCAGGCCGTTCCCCGCGCCTGTTCCCTCTTTATGACGCGCGCTGTCCATGCATTTTACGTCGTACAAAAACAAATCCGTACAGGAAAGCACCTTGCTGAAATTCCCCCAGGGCACATTGCCCGCCGTATCCACGGCTTTGGATACGCCGGAAAGTTCAGGGGATGACATTATCCGGCAAAGAACCTCTGCCTGCAGCAGCGGCTCTCCCCCGGAAAAGGTAACGCCTCCTCCTGTGCGCCGGTAATGGGAGCCGTCCCGCAAAAGTTCCTTTAAAAGCCCGTCCGGCTCCATCCATACGCCTGTCGGGGAGAGCGCCCCGGTGGGACATGCCGCCGAACAGGAATATATCTCTTCCGGGCGGCTCCCGGTGCAGCTTCCGCATTCAATGCACCGGTTTTTGTCGCGCCACAGACGGATGCGGCCTTCAATCGCTTCCGGATTATGGCACCAGAAACAGCCAAGGCTGCATCCCTTGCAAAACACCGTTGTCCGTATCCCCGGGCCGTCATGTACCGAAAATCTCTGTATATGCGTAATTTTAAGCATCTTTTCGCCCTTCCTGACCGCATCCCTCTTTACGTCAGCGGTAATGCGCCGCCGCGTCCCTGTTCCACTCCTGTGCCAGCAGTTCGTCGATTAATCCTTTCGCCTGCTCATAGGAGCGGGTGCGGTGGTCGTTCATCAGTTCCAGAACCAGCAGGCTCCGGTCGCCGGTCCGGTAGGCTTCCATAATGTTATTGGCCCGGCACATTCTGGGCAGGATTACGTTGTTCATCAGTTTGGGCGGGAAAGCGGACATCTGAATACCCTGGATTCCCCTCGCGCTGACCATGGCGGGAATCTCCACCAGCGCATCGTCGGCCAGTCCCGGAATGCATCCCTTATTGGGAATATTCAAAGTCAGCCGGGTGTAGCAATCCGACTCCATGGCGTCAATAATCTGAATATGCTGCTCATTGCTTCTGCGGAGAGGATACTTTTCGATGATGGGCGTACCGTCCTTTAAAATATTCTCAATGGCCTCTCTTTGTTCGTCCTTCTGGGCCAGATAGGCGTTCCAGCAGATTTCCGAATCAAAACCGCCGTTTTTCCCGTACCATTTTTCCTTGGCCGCCAAATCCGTATGGTGCCACCATGGAGAAGTGCTGCGCACCGCGTCGCCGATTGGCATCAGCCCATACTGCCGGTAGGCGTCCACCGCCCCCGGAGAAAGCGCGTCCGGACATTTGTGGAAACTGTTTAAGGTGTTATATTCCGGACTGTTCCAATAAGCCTCGGACTTTTCTTCAATCCACTGGTCAAGCAAAGGATAGGCGTCCTTTCCCTCATAGCGGAAATCCGTCAGATAAACGCAGTGATTAAATCCCATGACCTCGCCGGTCACTTTTTCGACATCCAGTCCCATAATCCGGGCAATATCCTTATACCCCCAGTGGCCGTGGCAGACTCCCACCGCATTGGCATCCAGATATTTGACTGCATAACCCGTGGCTTCAAAAACCGGATTGGATGTCTGAATCAACAGGGCGTTCGGACAAAGCTCTTTCATGTCCCTGACCACCTCTTCCACAAACCGAATCTGCCAGTAGGCTCCCACGCCTCCGTAATAACAGGAAACCCTGTCTCCGATTCCCCGATAGTATCCGTGCGCGTCCGCAATCTCCCTTTCCTTTTCCAACGGGCCATAACCGCCGATTTTTACCGCGCAGATAACATAATCGGCGCCCTCTAAAGCAGCCCGGCGCTCTGTATGCGCCTCGATACAGAGTTCTGCTCCAATCTCGGCCCGGTAAAGCTCCGCCACCGCCGCCGCATCCTTAAGACGCTTCTCATCAATGTCCACAAGACATACTTTGCAGCCCTCCAGGGCTTTCGTCAGTACCAAGTCCCTGACCAGTTCCAGTGTAAATGCAGTGGAACCTGCACCCAACAGCACAATTTTTTTCATTTTTACAAACATGCTCCTTTCATCGGCCAATTATCAGCCCTTTCATCCATACTACTATTATATCTTTTGGTATTCAGAAACCATGAGATTCATTCTGCCCCCATTTTGCATAATCTGTCACTTTTTCCGGTGCTGCAATTCATATTCCACAGGCGTCTGGCCGAAATGCTTTTTGAAGGTACGGCTGAAGTGGGCGGGATTCCGGTACCCCACATCCTGGGCAATGTCTGAAATCCGCATGTCTCCGCGGATAATCCGGCAGGCTGCCTGGTCCATTCTGATATCCAGAAGCACCCCCATTACGGTGCGCTTTGTCAGGCTCTGAAAGGCTTTGCGCAGATAACTGGAGGAGACGTACATTTTGCCGGCAATGGTTTCAATGCAAAGCTCCGGATTTGAATAATTTTCCATCATATATTCCACGGAATCCACCACAAGCTGCCTTGCCTTGCTGATTCTTCCGGAATCCGTTTTGAGCAGTCTTTTGTAGTAATCCATGTCTATTTCGTTTACGGGGGCTTTGCTCTCCTCCCGCCGGGAAATATTTTCCTGGGCAGCCATCCAGTTGCGGTGTATCTGCGCTATGCCGCTGCCGGTTCCGCTTACGGAAAATGTCACCCTGCATTTTAAAAGCCGGCGGCAGAGCCGGCAGATTTCCTCCAGTTCCATCTTAAGTCCGGGAAGTCCCGCTTCCTCCACATTGACTAAAACGCCCATATGGTTCGCGCCCGCATTAAAAACCGCATGGTGATAGTTTGTTCCTATGACCTCGCTTAAAATATTGGAAACACAGAATTTCGCCGTATGCCTGTCCTTGAAATCGACCCAGTATTTCAAAGTATCTTCCATCTGCAGTAATACGGCAACGGAGCTTTTTTCAATTTCAAAAGAAACTTCGTATTCCCGCAGGACCTTCTGGGCCGTTTCCGGATGGGCGCACTCCCCGTCGGTAAGCTCCCGCAAAAACTGGTTGAGGGCAAACAGACTGTTTTGCCGCAGTTGCCTGTTCTGCTCCCGCCGCTCTAAAATCTTTTTCTTCATTTTGCACAGACACTGCATCAGTTCTTCCTCCGAAAAGGGCTTTAGAAGGTATTCTGACACGCCAATCTGCACCGCTTTCCTCGCATATTCAAATTCACTGAAGCCCGTAAGAAGCGCCACCTCTATGAAGGGGTTTTCCTCCCTGATGCGCCGGGAAAATTCCAGTCCGTCCATATGGGGCATGTTGATATCCGCCAGCACAATGTCCGGGTGCGCAGACCTTGCTTCCTCCAGCGCGTCCCGTCCGTTTTTTGCCTCGCCGCAGCAGCAAAACCCCTCCCTGTTCTGGCCGAGAATCTTTAACAGATAATCACGAAACAGCTTTTCGTCATCCACAACCAGCACCTTTATGGTCTCACTCATCTTCCGTCTCCTCCCTGAGCCCAATCTTCACGCTTACCTCGGTTCCCTCTCCCTCTTCGCTTACAATAAAGACGCCGAATCCTTCTCCAAAGTACAGTTTAATCCTCTCGTCCACGCTGCGCAGGCCAAAGTGGCCTCCGTCCCCCGCCGGGTTTAAAAGAGCTGATTCAAGCTGCTCCCCATCCATTCCCACGCCGGTATCTGTTACCTTTAAAACGATTGCATCCCCCTTAAGAGCGCCCGTTACCTTAAGCGTGCCGGGCTTATCCTGACAGCGCAGGCCATGATAAATGGCGTTTTCCACCAGCGGCTGAAGGGTAAGCTTGGGAATCAGATAGGAGGCAATAGACGGTTCTATGCTAATCTCATAGGTAAACACATCGTATCTGCGCATATGCTGCAGGAGCAGGTAGTTTTCCACATTGGCAGCCTCTTCCCCTATTGTAATCAGCTCCTTCCCGCTCGATAGAGCAATCCGGTAAAAATCCGCCAGCGCCTTTACCGCGTTCTTTGCGTCTCCGGCCCTGTCCATGCTGATAAGCGCATACACCATATCCAGCGTATTGTAAAAGAAATGGGGCCTGATTTGACTCTGGAGCAGGGAAAAACGCAGCTTCTCCTTCTGTCTTTCCTTCGTCTTTACCGTCTGGAAAAGCCCGTCGATGCAGCTCATCATATAGTTAAATTCCGTGGAAAGCTTCTCAATCTCATAGCTCCCTGTCCGGGACAGTTCCACCTTAAAATTGCCATCCTCAACCTTGCGTATTTCCTCCACCAGAAGGGAAAGCGGGCGGGTAATCCTGCCGGAAAAAAAGCATATCAGAATAACCGCAGCCAGAATCGTCACCGTACAGATTAAGATGAACGTGTAAAACAGATGGTCCACCGGCTCTTTTACCGCTTCCAGACTGGTGATATTAATCAGCGCATACCGGAGGGTTTTCATATATACTCCCGTAGCTATCACTTCCTGTCCGTCCAGCAAAAATTCCCGCTGGGAATAGCCCTGCCCGGGCAGTTCGCCGATAAGCGCCAGAACATTCAAATCCTCCAATTTAGTCAGAAGCCTGCTTTCATCGGAAGAGGAAATAACCTTTCCGTTTGTATCCGCGATAATGTACCATGACCTTCCCGGCGCTTCCAGCTCACTGTAATATTTCCGCAGAGAGGGTTCGCTGATGTTGGCAAAAACCTGCCCCATCTGACTTCCGCTTGCCATATCCATGATATTTTTGGAAAGTGTAATAACCACCTCATCCTTATCCGCCGTCAGATACTCTCTCCGCCCGGCCTCAACCCAGACGTCTACATTTCCGGTCTTATGCAAAGGAGCAAGCAGGGCATCGCATGCCTCCTCGCTCCAGTTTTCCTCCAGCCGGGTATCGGAAACATGCAGCCCCCGGTCCTGGTCAATAAAAGCCAGCGTCTCCACCTCGTCAAAAAAAATCACATTACTGTAAAGAACACTGCGGATTGCCAAATCCTTCTGGTATTCCTCCAGAACTGACCTCGGCTTCTTAGTAACCAGAATCTTGTTCTCATCATAATTAAAATCCCGGCTGATTACCTTGCAGCAGCTCGCTATGTTGGTAAACGCCTTTTCTATTTGAGAGGCCACAATGCTGGCTTCATCCCACACAGCTTTCTGCTGCTTCACTACAATATCCTGATAGAAAACCAGATTGGTGCCAAGAATCAGGATTACATAGGAGCAGAGAATCAGCGGCAGAACAATCAGCAGAAACTGGCTCCGTATTTTCATATTTTTCATCTTTTCCTCATTTCTGCGCCGTTTTTTAGCGCATGACAGAGTTTGTGGATGTCTCGCAGAATCAGGGCTTCCCCATTTTGGTCAGTTGTTCTTTTGCACATATGCTTTTCAATATTTTTGCGGGAACGCCGCCCACCACCGTCAGAGGCGGAACGTCCTTTGTTACCACGGCCCCCGCCGCAACCACCGCGTACTCGCCCAGCGTCACGCCGGGCAGTATCGTCGCGTTAGAGCCAATCCACACATGAGCGCCTATTTTTATGGGGGCGTAGTGGTTCTTCCTGTTTTCTTCCGGTTCAAGGGCATGATTGATTGTCGCCAGCACCACATTATGGCCAATCAGCGCGCCGTCTCCAATCTCAATTCCTCCCTGGTCCTGAAAATGACACCCCGAATTGATAAAAACATCTTTCCCTATCGTGATGTTTTTTCCGAAATCCGTGTAGAAGGGCGGAAACATCCGAAACGAATCGTCCACCTTTCTCCCGGTCAGCCTTCCCATAATTTCCCGGATTTCCTCCGGCGTATGATACTTCCCGTTCAGCTCCATGCCAATGCGGACGGCCTCCTGAAAAAGCTCGGCTGCATATGCGTTGCGCTCCTCATTTTCCTCCACGCCTTCCTGAAATCCTTCTATTACTTCTTTTACCGTCATAGCTGCATCTCCTTCATCCAAATTCTCAATTGTTATCTTCGGATTTATTATAAATCGCCCGGATAGAAATATCAAATTCGTATGCAGTATGCAGTTTCATACTTGAAAGGTATTAATTTTCTGGTATAATCTACCTGTAGATACCATAATCCGGACCTTACAAGGAGACTGTACAGAAAAAGGAGGATTTTCTCTTGGACATTCGTGTATTACAATATTTCCTTGCCGTGGCAAGAGAAGAAAGCATAACAAAAGCCGCAGAAAGCCTTCGTATGACGCAGCCGCCCCTTTCCAGGCAGTTAAAGGACTTAGAAGACGAGCTGGGAAAGAAGCTGCTTATCCGTGGAAGCAAAAAGGTTACCCTGACGGAGGACGGCATACTGCTGCGCAAGCGCGCGGAAGAACTGGTTGACCTTATGGAAAAAACCAGGGCGGAATTAACCTGCTCCGATGAAAATATCAGCGGCGATATTCACATAGGCTGCGGCGAAACGGAAGGACTGACTTTCCTCGCGCAGGCGGCATGTGATTTGCAGCAAAAACACCCTCTTATCCATTACCACATTTACAGCGGCGATGCCGGCCGCGTTCTGGAGCGGCTGGATAAGGGGCTCATTGATTTCGGCCTTTTGGTGGGAAACGTGGACATCAACAAATACGACTACATCAAACTTCCCTTAAAAGATATCTGGGGCGTTCTGATGCGCAAGGACAGCCCTCTGGCAAAAAAGGATGTCGTTACTTCAGAGGATTTGCGGGATAAGCCCCTTATTATCTCCCACCAGACCTCCGCCAACAGCGAAATGTTCACCTGGTTTAAGACAGATATCGCAAAGCTGAATATTGTGGCCACCTATGATTTGGTCTATAACGCGTCGCTATTTGTCAAAAAGGGATTTGGCTATGTAATTTCACTGGATAAGCTGATTAACACCACAGGCGACAGCGACCTTTGTTTCCGTCCTCTATATCCTGCCCTGGAAGCCGGACTTTGCATCATATGGAAAAAATATCAGGTTTTTTCAAGGGCTTCAGAGACTTTTTTGCGGCAGATACAAAAAGAGCTGGAAAATTTTGTTTAATCCGCTTCCTTTTGCCGCGCGCCGGCCCTCACATCGGTTTCAGATTTTTATTGAGCCGCTCCACCATCCATGCCATACGCTTTTCCCGGCCCGCGTCCGTCTTTGCGTCAAAGTACGCCCGTGTGTAGGTTTTTTTGACGGATAAGGACATAGCCTGGAAATTCGCGGCGGCAGGCTCGCAGCCTTTCAGCAGTTCATAAATCCGGTCAATCTGCTCCTTAGTAACCTCCGCGGGCTTCTCGGCGTTCCACTGGCCGTTTTCTTTGGCCTCCTCTATCTTTTTTATGCCGAAGTCGGTCATAAGCCCCCGCTCTTTCAGGCTTTCGGCCAGAGCCTTATTTTTTTCCGACCATTTGCTCTTTTCCCTGCGCATGGAAAAATATTTCTTGTAAGTTTTATCGTCAATGCTCTGCATCTGTCCGTCAATCCACCCAAAACAGAGGGCTTCTTCCAGCGCTTCCCCGGCTTTGATTGTTTTCGGCCCGCCCGCTTTGCCGAACAAAAGCCAGACGCCGTCAGTTGACAGACAGTTTTCAGTCAGCCATTTTCTAAATTCCTCTCTGTCTGCAAATTCCATTATACCGCTCATTACAGGTCCTCCCGTGTTCTATGTCGTTTGTACAGCCAGGTTAACCGCCCGCTATTACAGTAACATGTTTTTTCGGAATATACAATCACCCGCAAAAACAGATGTTTTTCCAGTTTACAGACGCAGAAAAGGGACAATTAATTTTCGGTTAAAACAGGCTCAACTGCCTGTATTCCTCCTCATCGCTCTTTTTTCTTTGCAGTCTGTCAAAATGGCTGTTCAGGAGACGGACGGCTTCCTCCTTTGAAAACAGCCATTTTTCAATGTCGCTGCCGGAGAGAATCAGCGGCATTCTGTTATGAATCTCCCTCATGCAGCCCTCCGCCTCACGGGTAAGGATACTGAACCTGTCTCCGTCCGGGTTTTTATGGTAAATGCCTGCCAGATACAGGATTTCCCCCTCCGCAAAGAAATCATATTTTTCTTTTTTCCTGCCTCCAAGGTTTTTCCACTCATAGAATTTTCTGGCAGGTATGACGCACCTGCGGGATTCATAGTCATAGCGGAACATGGGCCGCTCCCTAACGGTTTCCGTTCTGGCATTAAAAATGACTCTGTTTTTTTCCGCCGTTTCATATCCCCACTTTAATACCTGCGATACCGCCCGGCCGCCGGCCGCTTTCAGAACCAGCGCCAAATCGGAAGGATATACGTCCCCCCGCTTCGCTCTTTTCTCGTCAATTTTCCGGACCGTCTTTTCAATTTCCCTTGCCGTTTCATCGTCAATATAAAACCTGCCGCACATATTTTCCTTCCTTTGCTCCGCTAAATTATCCGTGTGTTCTCACCGGTAACATTTATTCCTATTGTTACCCCGCTCCGGCGTTCCTTATGCAGTCCGCCGCCCATATGGGAAACATTGCTTTTCAAAAATCCCGCGCGGAAAACGGCGTCCTCCCCATACTTTTTCCGTATCTCATCCACTGTCCGGTTTAAGGTTTCCAATCGGTCATATTTCTTCAAATCAAACAGATTGTACTGCCGCCCGGCGTCCGCCCGGACCTTGGATGTATGCACCCCTATCTGCCGCAGCGGCGTCTTCCCGTCCCAAAGCCCTCCGAATATCCGGCAGGCCGCCTCGTATATCTCCTCCGTCACATCCGTTGCCGTCAGAAGCTGCGCCTGTCGGCTTTCACGGTGAAATTCGCTGGTGGTGACATGGACGCTTACCACTCCGATTCGTACATTATCATCCCGCAGCCTCATGCCTATCGTCTCGCACAGCGAAAGCATCAACTGCTTCGCATATCCGGCGTCCACAACGTCCACGGGAGCGGTCAGACTGTTCCCGTATCCTTTATTCGCTTCATGGGTAAACATATAAGGCTCCAAATCCCTGCCTCTGGCATATCCCTGAACTACCAGCCCCGGCTGTTTCAAATGCGCCTTTATCATCTTATCATCTGCTTTCGCCAAATCCCCTATGGTATAGATTCCAAGTTTATTAAGCTTTGATGTGGTGGCGCGTCCCACAAAAAAGAGGTCCGATACCGGAAGAGGCCACATTTTTTCCTGAATTTCTTCCGGGAACAGCGTGTGGACCTTATCCGGCTTGGAAAACTCCCCGGCCATCTTGGAAAGCAGGAAATTTGTGGAAATCCCAATATTTACGGTAAATCCCAGCTCCCTGCGGATTTCGTTTTTCAGACGGCAGGCAAAGTTTTTCATCTGTCCCCTGCCATACAAATCTTCAAATCCGTCAAAAACACACCACGCTTCATCTATTGAATACTGGATAACATTGTCCGAATACTGCTTCAGCTTTGCAATCAACGCTCTGGACGCTTTCACATATAATCCATAATCCGGCATAACCACAACAAGGCCGGGACATTTCTGCCGGGCCGTCACAATCGCTTCTCCTGTCTGTATTCCGTATTTTTTCGCCGGATTGCTCTTTGCAAGGACAATGCCATGGCGCTTTTCCTGGTCGCCTCCGATGATGCTTGGAATCTCCCTTAAATCTTCTTTTTCCCCAAGGATATTTACCCTGTATGACGCCGTCCAGCTCAGGAACGCACTGTTAACGTCAACATGGAAAATATAAATTTTTCTGTCCGTCATGCCAGAAACTGGAAAATTCTCCATTTCTGGCTTTCCACGTTATAGCGGATTTCCATTATTCTTTGTATCCCACTGACGGACGCTGTGCAGATAAACTGTTTTTCCCTGATGCCTACATAATTTTTCTCGTCCCGGGAGACGGTTTTCTCTACATGAATCGTTTCTATTATATCTTCATTTGTCTGGAAACGGAACCGGATAGGCGTAATACTTCCTGTAGTATCCATTCCGCAAATCATCTGTATGGGTATATTAACGGGAGATGGCGCTCCCATCCTTTTCTTCACAGTGCCGTGTACTTTCTCTTCCATTCCCGCACCTCTTTTCGAACATAGGTTTGTTTTTATGCTACCAAACGCATGTTCTTTTGTAAAGAGGAAATATATGTCAGTTACCGGCCTCTCTTTCCTTTTTCTATTATAGATTTACAAATCATAACCGAGGTGTCGGCTCATTGCACATTGCACCCTAATTCCATTAAATCCTGCTCTTTATCCTCAAAAATTTTCCACTCATCATTTTCCTCTAAAAATATGCTTTCTGTTTACGTTATCATCACCATAATGCGTAAAAAGGAGCGTTTCGCCTATTTCCTGAACGCTCCTTAGACATCTTTGGATTAACACTGAATTTTTGCCGGACTTTATTTTCCAACTATCCAAAACCCGTATCATACCTGACAAACTTGAATTCTGATAAGACACTTGTTATATCCTCTTCCCTCACGTCACCTTCATAAGGGCAAAAATAAGGGAAAGAAAAGCCTGTAACAAATTATAACATGAAATGAACAGAGCTGGAAGAACTGATTGGAATGCTTTCACAAATTTGGGGAGAAAGGACAACTACAATTAACATTATATACACGCCTGTCCTCCTCCATGAAAATGCCACCCATCGTCTTATTGGATGGCAAAGTTCATCAAGTGTGATATACTATTTTAAAAATTGATTATTCAAGTTTTAATATGACCTTACAAATTGAACTTGTATAAGGAGGGCTTTATGGTATCTCATAAGAAAGCTTTGGATGTTCTGAAGCACTGGAAATTAGAAAATGAATCAATCTCTGACGTCTACCACGAGAGCAATGGAGAAAAAAGTAACAGAGCCTTTTATGTCGGCAAAAATTTTGTTCTGAAGTTCTCTGAAAATTATAATGAAGTCAAAAACGCTATCGCGCTTTGTAACGCAATAAAAGGCGCTGGTGTATGTATATCCTCCCCAATTGAAACAACGGATGGGCGGGCATGCGTGCAGGACGGCGAACTGTTTTTCTATGTAACCCGGCGAATCTCCGGCACGCAAATGATTGCCCATGATTTTTATGAAGGAGACTCTGCTGCAAAGGCAAGATTTGTCGGTGAAATCATCG
>CAJTMZ010000066.1:0-18042 GCA_910577445.1 uncultured Lachnospiraceae bacterium
AAAGAATAAGTGCATAACCATCATTTCTACTGGCTATACACTTATTATACGAGGAGGATTATAATGGAGCAGAAAAATACAGATGTAAAAGTGCCGTTAATCAGTAAGATTGCTTATGGCATGGGAGACGTGGGCTGCAATTTCAGTTGGATGTTTGTAGGGAATTTCCTGATGATATTTTATACGGACGTTTTCGGAATAGGAATGAGCGCAGTTGCAGGGCTGATGCTGTTCTCAAGATTCTGGGATGCCGTTAACGACCCGGTAATCGGGGGGCTGAGCGATAAGACTCATTCAAGATGGGGAAGATACCGCCCCTGGCTTTTGATTGCGGCGCCGCTAACCGCTCTGGTGCTGATACTGACCTTCTGGGCGCATCCCGACTGGACGTCGTCCGCTAAGATTGTTTATATGGCGGTTACATACTGTATCCTGGTATTAGGCTATACCTGCGTTAATATTCCATACGGAACCCTGTGTGGCGCCATGACGCAGAATATAGAGGAGCGGGCTAAGATTAACACATTCCGTTCCGTCAGCGCGATGATTGCCATTGGAATTATCAATATTATAACGGTTCCCCTGATTGCGGCTCTTGGCGGAGGAAACGACAGGAGAGGCTATCTTTTGATTGCCGTTATATACGGATGTATTTTTGCAGCCTGTCATATTTTCTGTTTTGCAAAAACAAAGGAAGTCGTGGATGTGCCTGAGAAAGAAAAAACATCCCTGAAGCTTCAGTTATCCTCCGTGGCGAAAAACAGACCGTATATGATTGCGGTGGCGGGACAGTTCCTGTTCGGGATAACGCTTTACGGAAGAAATGCGGATGCCCTCTACTATTTTACTTATGTGGAGGGGAATCAGGCGCTTTTCAGCACCTATTCACTTTTCATCATTGTGCCGTCTATTATCGGCGCGGCCTGTTTCCCGGCGGTATTCCGTCTGACAAACAATAAAGGACGCTCTGCTTCTATCTTTGCGCTGCTTACGGGAATCAGCATGTTCTGTATGTATTTCTTTACGGCAGGGACATCACCGGTTCCTTTTTACCTGTTTTCGTGTCTGGCACAGTTTTTCTTCTCCGGATTTAACACAGCCATCTATGCGATTGTACCGGATTGTGTGGAGTATGGGGAGTGGAAAACGGGGCTTCGCAACGACGGCTTCCAGTATGCTTTCATTTCTCTGGGAAATAAGATAGGAATGGCAATCGGAACTTCCGTGCTGGCAGGGGTTTTGGGGAGCTTTGGTTATGTGGCGAATCAGCAGCAAAATCCGGCGGTTTTGTCTGTAATCAAACATTCTTTCACCACGGTCCCTGGCGCGCTCTGGATAATTACAGCGGCAGTCTTATATTTTTACCGCCTGAATAAGAAAGCCTATAATAAAATTGTAAAGGAGATTCAGGAAAGAAAGGACGGGGGAAAATAGAAAATTATAAAAGGTAGGGAAGTATAAGCAAAAGTAAGAATCCACAATTTACTTTTAAACCCTGATATGCTATACTAACGTAGCTGTTAAGGCTCTTTTTACGCGAGCAGCGATGAAAATGCCGTGCTTTCACGGGCTTTTGAAGAGAACCGCGATAGTCACAAGTAAAACCAAGGTTTTTAAGGAGGATATACAGAAAAATGAAACTAGGAATCGTCGGCCTGCCAAACGTCGGAAAAAGTACCTTATTCAATTCGCTTACAAAGGCGGGAGCGGAATCCGCCAATTACCCTTTCTGTACCATAGACCCCAACGTGGGCGTGGCTGTGGTGCCGGACGAGCGGCTCAGGCTCCTTGGGGATATGTATCATTCCAAAAAGGTAACCCCGGCCGTTATCGAGTTTGTGGACATTGCAGGACTGGTAAAGGGCGCTTCCAAAGGGGAAGGGCTGGGGAACCAGTTTTTAAGCCATATCAGGGAAGTGGACGCGGTAGTGCATGTGGTCCGCTGCTTTGAGGATGAGAACGTGGTGCATGTGGATGGAAACATCAATCCTCTGCGGGATATCGAAACGATTAATTTAGAGCTGATATTCTCGGATTTGGAAATCCTGGAACGCAGAATTGCCAAAACGGGAAAGGCCGCCCGCATGGACAAGTCTCTGGCAAAAGAAGCGGCGCTTCTTTCGGCTCTGAAAGCCCATCTGGAGGATGGAAAGCCCGCCGCCGGCTATGTGACGGAGGATGAGGACGAGCTTGCGCTTCTTTCTTCCTTTAATCTTCTCACCTACAAGCCGGTGATTTATGCGGCGAACGTCAGTGAGGAGGAGCTTGCAGACGACGGAGCCGGCAATCAGGGAGTTGCGGCGGTACGTGATTATGCGGCGCAGACGGGGAGCGAGGTTTTTGTCATCTGCGCGCAGATTGAACAGGAGATTGCGGAGCTGGACGAGGAGGAAAAGGCAATGTTCCTGGAGGATTTGGGACTTTCCGAATCCGGCCTTGAAAAGCTGATTAAGGCGAGCTATAAGCTTCTTGGACTGCAGAGCTTTTTAACCGCCGGGGAGGACGAGACGAGGGCGTGGACCATTAAAATCGGAACGAAAGCGCCTCAGGCGGCCGGAAAGATACACACCGACTTTGAGAGAGGGTTTATCAAGGCGGAAGTGGTAAACTATCAGGATTTGCTTAACGAAGGTTCATTGTCCGCCGCAAGGGAAAAGGGACTTGTGGGAATGGAAGGAAAGGACTATGTGGTAAAGGACGGGGACGTGATTTTGTTCCGTTTCAATGTCTGATTTTTGAAAGAATCTGCGCCGGCGTCTGCCTGCCTTTCATTCCGGCAGGCGGAGCGCGGGCGGCGCTTATATGAGGAAAATTATGGATATTATGGACATTGCATTCCCAAACCTGGGAATCTATCTGAAAAACGTGCCTAAGAGTTTCAGCGTTTTCGGATTTGAAATCGCCCTTTACGGGGTGATTATCTGCATTGGGGTTTTAGCCGGGATTTTGATGGCCGCCCATCAGGCGAAAGTGACGGGTCAGGATGCGGATATGTACTGGGATTTTGCCCTTTATGCCGTTATTATTTCCATTATCGGGGCAAGAATCTATTATGTGATTTTTGACTGGGACATGTATAAGGATAATCTGCTTCGGATTTTTAATATCAGGCAGGGCGGGCTTGCCATTTACGGCGGCGTGATTGGCGGGTTTTCCACTTTGTTTGTCTATGCGCGGCTGAAAAAGCAGAAAACCTTTCTTATGATGGACACCGCGGTGCCGGGACTGATTTTGGGTCAGGTAATCGGAAGGTGGGGGAACTTCACCAACAGGGAGGTTTTCGGGGAATACACAGACAACATTCTGGCTATGAGGCTGCCGGTGGCGATGGTGCGGGAGAGGGACATTTCCGCTTCGATTCTGGCCCACATGGAGGAGGGGGCGAATTATATCCAGGTTCATCCCACATTTTTATATGAAAGCCTCTGGAATCTGGGGATTCTTATTTTAATGCTGCTGTACAGGAAGCATAAGAAATTCGACGGAGAGATTGCGCTTTTTTATCTGGGCGGATACGGTCTGGGGAGAGCGTGGATAGAGGGAATAAGAACGGACCAGTTGTTTCTTCCGGGGACGGAAATACCCGTGTCACAGCTTCTTGCCGTCATTTTATTTGTGGGGGCGGTTGTCTGCGATGAGGCGGTCAGAATCAGGAAAAGAAAAAAGGAAATCTGAGACGGCGGGGGATGCCGTCCGCCAATAAAAAAATTTTTGGGGGTACAATAACAATATCTGGTGCGCACATAAACACCGGATACCACATTTATGGGAAAGTAATGAAAAATCCAGTTTTTTCAAGCTCTGCAGGATTCTGCGGGGCTTTTTTTTGCTTGCGCTTGGGTAAAAATTAAGTTAAAATAGGACTTGGGTGGTGAAAAGTGGTAGATAGTGTTACTTAAGTGGGGGAAAGTGGCGAGCATATATGTTTATTGGAGAATACAATCACACAATAGACGCCAAAGGCAGACTGATTATTCCTTCCAAATTCCGGGAGGTATTAGGTGACGAATTTGTCGTTACCAAAGGAATGGACGGCTGCCTTTTTGTGTTCGACAATCCCGAGTGGCAGGCTTTTGAAGAAAAGCTCCACGCGCTGCCCATGATAGATAAAGGCGCAAGACAATTTACAAGATTCTTCCTGGCCGGCGCGGCCAGTGTGGAAGTGGACAAGCAGGGAAGAATCCTTCTTCCGGCCGTCCTTCGGGACTTTGCCGGGATTACAAAAGACGCGGTACTGGTAGGCGTGGGCAGCAGGGTGGAAATCTGGAGCAAAGACAGATGGGAAGGCACTGTCACCTATCAGGATATGGAGGAGATTGCCGGCCATATGATTGAACTGGGAATCGGATTCTGATTTAAGGCGCAAAAGCAGCGCAGAAATGAGGTATATTATGGAATTTCATCATGCGTCCGTGCTGCTTTGGGAGACAATTGAAGGACTTAAGATAAAGCCCCAGGGAATTTATGTGGACGGAACCTTAGGCGGTGGGGGACATTCCCTTGAAATCTTAAAAAGGCTCGGTGAAAACGGGCGTCTTGTGGGAATCGACCAGGATGAGAGGGCGATAGAGGCCGCAAGGGAAAGGCTGAATCTTCCTGGCGGTGCGTCTGAAGGCAAAGTTACCATTGTCAGGAACAATTTCCGGAATACCGGACAGGTGCTAAGGGAGCTTGGCATTACAGGCATCGACGGAATGCTGCTGGACCTTGGGGTGTCCTCCTACCAGCTCGATACAAAAGAGCGGGGGTTTTCCTACCGGTTTGACGCTCCGCTGGATATGCGGATGGACAGGCGGCAGAGACTGACGGCAAAGGAAATCGTAAACGGATACGACGAAAGAGAACTGTACCGTGTCATTAAAGACTACGGAGAAGATAAATTTGCAAAGAACATAGCCAGACACATTGTGGCGGCAAGAGAAAAGAAACAAATAGAAACCACAGGGGAATTAAATGAAATTATTAAAGCGGCAATTCCCGCAAGGATGAGAGAAAAGGGTGGACATCCCTCCAAGCGAACCTTCCAGGCTATCCGAATCGAGTGTAACAGAGAACTTGAGGTGCTAAAAGAGGTTCTGGAAGAAGTGGCGGAGTTTTTAAATCCGGGAGGAAGGCTCTGTATCATTACATTTCATTCCCTGGAAGACAGAATTGTAAAGACAGCGTTTAAAACGGCGGCAAATCCGTGCATCTGTCCGCCGGAATTTCCCGTATGCGTGTGCGGGAGAAAAAGCAAAGGAAGAGTAATCACAGGAAAACCAGTATTACCGGGAGAGGAGGAGCTTTTGGCAAATCCAAGAGCGGGAAGTGCAAAGCTGAGGATTTTTGAGAGAAGTGTAAGTTAAGGAGATTTTAGATGGCAGTAAACAGAAACAGCCAAAGACAAACTGCATACAGGACTGGAAATGTCTATGTGCATGGAAATACTGCCAGAAGACTTGAAGTTGTAGAACCAAAGCAGCAGGAGCAGCAAAAGAAGATAAGCAGCCGCACAAGGAAGAACAGGGAAAGAGTGCTGCACATGAATGTGGGAACGGTTATCACGATGGCCGCCGCTATGGTGGCATCGGGGCTTATTCTCACATGGTATCTCAACCTGCAGTCGGACATTACCAACAGCATCAAGCATATTGCGTCATTGGAAAGCACCTTAAACGAGCTGAGGATGTCCAACGATGAAAACTACAGCAGAATAACCAACAACGTGGATTTGGAGGAAATAAAGAGAGTCGCCATACAGGAACTGGGAATGCGCTACGCCGAGGAAGGGCAGATTATCACCTATAACGGCGAAGGGAGCGATTATGTGCGGCAAAAAGGAGACATACCGGATTAAGGAAAGCGGGTAGTAATTTGAGCAGGAAGAAAAACAACAAATTTACAATTAAAATGCGGAAAAAGCTGGTGGTAACGTTTATGATGATACTGCTGGCTTTTGTCGGATTGTCCTATCGGCTTTTCGCCATCACCAGAGACGACGGAGAGCGGTATAAAAAGCAGATTTTATCACAGCAGCGATATGACGGAACCACAATTCCCTACAAGCGGGGCTCCATACTGGACGCTAACGGGAACATACTGGCGTCCAGCGAGAAGGTTTACAATGTAATACTGGATTCTGTGGCGGTGCTTGAAAAGGAGGAGTATCTGGAGCCTACCTTAAACGCCTTACAGAGCGAGTTCGGACTTGACACCGGTAAGATAAGAAATTACATAGCGGAAAACGGGGAAACCTCCCGCTATTATGTGCTGGCAAAGCGTCTGGAATACGAGCAGATTGAAGGATTTGTGGCGCTGCAAAGCGAGGAGGAGTCGCTGGTAAAAGGCGTCTGGTTTGAGGACGAATATAAAAGGACTTATCCGGGCGGCACGCTGGCCTGCGATGTAATCGGATTTACCACCACCGACAATGTGGGTTCCTACGGTCTGGAGGAGTATTATAACGACGTGCTCTCCGGAACGGCGGGAAGGGAATACGGATATTTAAACAACGACTCCAACCTTGAGCGGACAACCATTGCGCCGGAGGACGGAAATTCGATTGTAAGCACCATAGACATCAATATCCAGAGTATTGTGGAAAAGTATCTGAAAAAGCATGACGAGGAATACAGGGATAACGCCCACGAGGGGAACGGAGCCAACAATATCGGCTGCATTATTATGGACGTCAACAGCGGCGAGGTTCTTGCCATGGCCGGTTATCCGGTATTTGATTTGAACGACGTCCGCAATACGGAAGCCTTAAAGGGAATGCGCCTTCTGGACGCGGAGGGGAAGAAAACGGAGCCGGCGGAATACATTAACGACGAAAATCTCAGCGCTCTTAAAAACGACGACGCGGCCATGTACCAGAACCTGAACGCGCTCTGGAAGAATTTCTGCATCAACGACACCTATGAGCCGGGTTCCGTGTCAAAGCCCTTTACCGTGGCGGCCGGCATAGAAAGCGGGAGCATTACGGGAAATGAAAGCTATAACTGCGAGGGTTCCCTTACCGTAGTTTCGGGAGACAAGCCGATTAAGTGCCACAACACATGGGGAGACGGGAATCTGACGGTCGCGCAGGGAATCGAACGTTCCTGCAACGTGAACATGATGTACATAGCCCAGGCTATGGGAGCGGGTACTTTTGCCAAATTTCAGCATATTTTTAATCTGGGCCTGAAAACAAATATTGACCTTGCGGGAGAGGCGAGAACCGCGGGCCTGATTTACGAGGCTGATAAAATGCGAGCCGCGGAGCTTGCCACCTGCAGCTTCGGGCAGGGCTACAATTGCACGATGATACAGATGATAGCGGGCTTTTGCTCCCTGATTAACGGCGGCTATTATTATGAGCCCCATATGGTGAAAAAGATTATAAGCCCTTCCGGCGCGACGGTGCAGAACATAGAGCCAAGGCTGTTAAAGCAGACGATTTCGGAAAGTACGTCGGCAAAAGTCAGGGAAATGTGCAATCTGGTGGTTTCGGGCGAGAAGGGAACGGGAAAAACCGCCCGCCCGGCCGGCTATATGATTGGCGGAAAGACGGGTACCGCCGAAACGCTTCCCAGAGGAAACAGGGAATACGTGGTGTCTTTTTTGGGATACGCCCCTGTGGATAACCCGGAGATTGCCATTTACGTGGTGGTGGACAGGCCAAACGTGCCGGGAAATATCATGGACGACGCCAAGTTCGCTACAAGAATCGTGCGCAATATCCTGACGGAAGTGCTTCCCTATAAGGGAATCTTTATGACGGAAGAGCTTTCCGATAAGGAGATAGAGGAACTGGAAGCTTTGAGAATTGAAATAATGACGCCGCCTGTTTCCGGGGACGGGGAAAATCCCGACGGAGAAGAGGACGGGGACGGCGGTGAAGGAACCGGAGAGGGTGAAGGTACCGGAAATGGTGAAGGCAATGGCGGCAGCGAGGGAGACGAAGCCGGCGGAGGGGATACCGAAGGCGGCAAAGAGGGCGACGCGGAAGGCGGCACCTCCCCGACGCCGACGCGCGAAGTGTGGAAGGATTTTCCCATTGACCCGGCAACCGGTTATGCGGTGGACCCTGAAAGCGGCGCTTTTGTGGACCCTGTTACCGGCGCTGTATTAGGCGGAAGCTATGAAGACGGAGTAAGCTCCCCGACGCCTTCGGGCGAGGGCGGGGAGGACGGAGAAGGCGCCGTACCTTCGGCGTCCCCGGCGGCATAGCCGCGCCGGAAGATTTCTTTCCTTTAAAAGAATAACCTCGTGGAGAAGGTAATAAATTATAGTAATACCTTTTCCATGAGGTTTTTTATGAGTAAAAATATGACCAGCCACCGGAAGAAAATAGTCACGATTTTTTTCGCCTGTCTGGCGGTTTTCGTCATCCTTGCCGGCCGGCTTACCTATCTGATGATTTTTAAGTCCGATTACTATTCCGAAAAAGCCAAAGAGCTTCACGAAAGGGAGCGGAGCATCAAGGCCGCGAGAGGACGGATTCTGGACGCCAACGGCACGGTGATTGCGGATAATAAAACCGTCTGCACCGTCTCGGTGATACATAATCAGGTAAAAGACGCCGACGCGATTGTGGAGACTTTAAGCAGAGAGCTTGATTTGTCCGAGGATTATGTGCGCAAGAGAGTGGAAAAATATTCCTCCATTGAGAGAATCAAAAGCAATGTGGATAAGAAAACGGGGGACGCCATCAGGGCCTGCAATCTAGAAGGCGTCAAGGTAGACGAGGACTATAAGCGTTATTACCCTTACGGAAGCCTGGCCTCTAAGGTGCTGGGCTTTACAGGGGGCGACAATCAGGGAATCATAGGGCTTGAGGTAAAATACGAGGAATACTTAAAAGGACAGGAGGGAACCATTCTCACCGTCACCGACGCGAGAGGCGTGGAGATTGACGCGGCGGGGGAAGAGCGGGTGGAGCCCATTCCGGGCGGAGACCTCTACATCAGCCTGGATATGAATATCCAAAGCTATGCCACCCAGCTTGCCAGACAGGTTATGGAGACGAAAGAGGCGGAGAGAGTGTCCATACTGGTGATGAATCCGAAGAACGGAGAAATCATGGCTATGGCCGACGTGCCCGAATTTGATTTGAACAGCCCCTACGAGCTGCCGGAGGGAACGGATACGGGAAATCTTTCGGAGGAGCAAAAGCAGGAGCTTTTAAACCGGATGTGGCGGAACGGATGCATCAACGATACCTATGAGCCCGGTTCCACCTTTAAGATTATCACCGCTGCCGCCGGGCTGGAAGGCGGTGTGGTGACCACCGAGGACCAGTTTAGCTGTCCGGGCTTCATTATGGTGGAGGACCGCAGAATCCGCTGCCACAAGATTGCGGGCCACGGAGCGGAAAATTTTGTGGAAGCCACCATGAATAGCTGTAACCCGGTGTTTACGGAAAAGGAGACGAAAAAGAGCGCCGTCTTAAAGAAACAGCGCTCTTAGTAAGCAAGACATATGTTAAACGTTTCACAATCACAACTTATCCCAGTATGGCCTTATCGTTTGCAAATTCCTCTCCGCTGGCCTCCTCGAATTTATGCAGTAAATCCTCCACCGTCAGCTTCTTTTTTTCCTCTCCTCTGATATCCAGAATAATCTTACCGTCCATCAGCATAATCAGCCGGTTGCCGTGGGTGATGGCGTCTTTCATATTATGGGTAATCATAAGCGTGGTAAGCCGGTCCTTGTTTACAATGTATTCGGTGGTGTCGAGCACCTTTGCGGCGGTCTTGGGGTCGAGGGCGGCGGTATGCTCGTCCAGTAAAAGGAGCTTCGGCTTTTGCAGAGTCGCCATAAGGAGGGTCAGAGCCTGGCGCTGTCCCCCGGATAAAAGCCCTACCTTGGTGGTGAGCCGGGTCTCAAGTCCCAGTTCGAGAATCTTTAAAAGCTCCTTATATTCTTCCCTTTCCTTTTTGCTGATTCCCTGACGAAGAAAGCGTCGTCGTCCCCGGCGTTTGGCAAGGGCGAGATTTTCCTCAATTCCCATGGTGGCGGCCGTGCCGGTCATGGGGTCCTGGAATACTCTGCCTAAAAACTTTGCCCGTCTGTGCTCAGGAAGTTTGGTGATATTTACCCCGTCAATGATAATCTGCCCCGAATCCACCGGCCAGACGCCGGCGATGGCGTTCATCATAGTGGATTTTCCGGCGCCGTTTCCGCCGATTACGGTTACAAAATCTCCGTCCTCAAGAGTCAGGGAAAAGTTGTCAAGGGCAAGCTTTTCGTTTACCGTTCCGGGATTAAAAACCTTGGTGACATTCTTAATTTCAAGCATTGGCGCGTTCCCCCTTCTTTACGACTGATTTTTTGAAGTATTTTCCTTTCCAGTAAGGAATGGCAAGGAAAATGGCAACCACAAGGGCGGATAAAAGCTTCAGAGAATCCGTATCCACAAGTCCCGTCCAGAGAACAAGCTGCAGTATGATGTAGTACAGGATTGAACCTAAAACCACGCCGATAAGCTTAAAACCGAAATTGTGGAAAATCCGTTTAAACAGGGCTTCTCCTATGATGACGGCGGCAAGGCCGATTACAATAGCGCCTCTTCCCATGTTAATGTCGGCAAAGCCCTGGTACTGTGTGAGCAGGGCGCCGGATAAGGCCACCAGCCCGTTTGAAATGATAAGTCCCAGCACTTTGGCAAAATTGGTGTTGATGCCCTGGGCCCTGGACATATTGGCGTTGCAGCCGGTGGCGCGGAGCCCGCAGCCGATTTCCGTTCCGAAGAACCAGTAAAGAATGACGGTTATTAAGATAATGGCAATAATCATTACAAAGATGGGGTTTTTGTAAAAAGAAACGCCCCTGATATATCGTAAAGAAACCAGAAGGTCATATTTGTCAACGTTAACGGCCTGATTGGCTTTTCCCATAATTTTCAGGTTGACGGAATACAGGGAAAGCTGGGTCAGAATCCCGGACAAAATGGGCGGGATTCCCATAAAGGTGTGAAAAAGTCCTGTGGCAAGTCCTGCCAGCATACCGGCCAGGACGGCCGCCAGCATGGCGACAAAAACATTCTGGCCGGAGAGCAGCATTATGATGCAGACAGCGCCCCCCGTACATAAAGAGCCGTCAACGGTAAGGTCGGCCACATCCAGAATACGATAGGTAATATAAATGCCGATGGCGGCCACGCCCCAGATAAGTCCCTGTGCCACAGCGCCCGGCAGAGCGTTCAGTAAGTGTGCGATATTCATTGGTTTCCTCCAGTGCTTTATTAAGCGGATAGCAAAACACAGCGGGAGAATGGTATCTCCCGCTGGTTTCAATGTGTTAAATTATTCGGCAATTGCCTCGTAGCCGCCGGGAATTTCGATATTCAAATCTTCACAAATGGCAGGATTGTACTTCTTGGTGAAGTTGGGGGCATATTCAATCGGCATAGTGGAGATATCCGATTCTCCTGTCAGAATCTTTGCGGCCATTTTTCCGGTTGCCATGCCAAGGTCATAGTAGCTGATGGAAAGAGTGGCAACGCCGCAGCCCTTGCAGAGCCCTTCCTCTCCTGTCACAACGGGAATCTTTGCCGGACGGCAGATATTGTCAATGATTCCGGTGGAAGAAGCGGCGGTGTTATCGGTGGGAATATAAATCACGTCAACTGCGCTGACGGCGTTTGTCACAACGGAAGCAAGGTCGTTGGAATCCGAAAACGCGTAGTATTCGCAGCTATATCCTTTTTCCTCAAGGAAAGACTTGATGGTGTCAACCTGGTACTGGGAGTTTGCCTCTGCGGAGCAGTATAAAAGGCCGATGTTCTTCGCGTCGGGGAATAATTCCTGCAGCATGTCCGCCTGTCCGTCAAGGGGAGCAAGGTCGGAAGTACCGGAAACATTTCCGCCTACCGTGCCGCTGAAGCCGTCGATTTCAAGGGCAACCCCGTATTCCGTTACGGATGTGCCGAGAATGGGGATTTCGTTTGTGCCTGCCACAGCCGCCTGAAGAGCGGGGGTTGCGTTGGCGAGAATCAAATCCACATTGCCGGAAACAAAACCGTTAATGATGGTGGAGCAGGTATTGGTCTCGCCCTGGGCGTTCTGCTCGTCAAAGGTCACTTTATCGCCAAGCTCTTCCTTAAGAGCGTCCATGAAGCCTTCCGTTGCGGCGTCTAAGGCTTCGTGCTGTACCAACTGGCAGATGCCCACCGTGTATGTAGCGCCCTCGTCCGCGCCGTCTGCTTCCGCAGCGCCGTCGTCTGCACTGTCTGTGGTTTCGCCGGCTGCATCTTCCGCCGTCGCCGCCGTATCGTCAGGCGCATTCTGACCATCCGCGTCTTTCGCGCCGCTGCCGCAGGCGGTAAGACCGCAGACCATAACTACGGTTAAAATGAATGCAAGTAGTTTTTTCATAATGAATTCCTCCAGTTTTTTATTGCAGCAAAAATCACTGCGTATCAGATTATACTAGTTTAAAGCGCTAAAGTCAATATTTAAAAGTAAAAAGAATATATTTAGAGTAAGAAAAGAAGGACAGGAATGAAAGGAAATGCGGAAAAACGGTATGGAAAGCAGGGAAAGGGAGGCGGTCATGCTTCTTATGGCTGAAATGCTGGTAAAAAGAGGACTCCTTGGCAATGCGGAAAAAGGACGCATCGCGCGGATGATTGCCCGGGAGGGAAAAACGGGGAAAGGAGAATGCTTTGGAAAGAGTGGGAATTTATAACAGATGCAGCACGGAGGAGGAAAGCCAGAAAAACGCCCTTATGGCCCAGGCTCAGGAGAGCAGGGAAATGGCGGAAAAGCTAGGATGGCGGATTGCCGCCCAGTACATAGAAGCCGAGACGGGCACCATAGCCAGCAGGCGCAGCGGCTATCAGGAGCTGCTTGCGGACATGGAGGAGGATAAATTTGATATCGTTATGATTAAGTCCATAGACAGACTTACCCGTTCGGCGAAGGACTGGTATTTCTTCCTTAGCAGGCTCACCGCCAACAGGCTTCGGCTTTATATTTATATAGAAAGAAAATTTTATACGCCGGACGACAACCTGATATCGGGCATCAAGGCGATTCTGGCGGAGGACTTCAGCAGGGAGCTGTCGAAAAAAATAAAAAACGCCCACAGGCGCAGACAGGAAAAGAAAAGCGGGTGCAATATCACCTGCGAAATGTTCGGGTGGAATAAGGTGGCGAGGGACGTTTTTGAGCTGAACGAGGAGGAGGCCGCGTATTACCGGGCGGCCTTTGACCTTGCCGGCGAGGGAAAAGGTTTTTACACCATCAGCAATATTCTGTACGAAATGGGGGCAAGGGGGAGAAACGGACAGAAAATATCGGAGGTCCAGTGGCGGAAGATGCTGTACACGCCAAGAGCCCACGGCGCCGTGGTGCTCAATAAGCGCACCTACAACTTTGATGCCAAAAGATATGAGGCGGTGCCGGAAAAGGACTGGATTGTGATGGAAAACGCCTTACCGCCCATCGTTTCGGAAAAGTATCAGCAGGAAATCATCGGACTTTTACAAAAAAGGGCGGAAAAATACCGGCAGAAAATCAGGCGGCCGGAAGAGAAGGGAGGAAAAGGCATAGAGAGGGGCTGCTATGGGAAATACGCGCTTAGCGGCAAGCTTCTTTGCGCTTCCTGCGGCAGGGTTTATTACCATACGGGAAGCGTAAAGGGAGAAAAAAACGCGGGATGGAAGTGCGCCACCTTTTTGCGAAGCGGGCGGACCAGACAGGGGGAAAACCCTGCGGGATGCGATAACCGGAACCTGAAAGAAGGGGAAGTGTTTGACGCGCTTACGGAAATCTTCAGGGAGCGCCGTCCCGCCTGGTACGGAGAGGAAGCGGCGCTGCGGGGAGATTTTCTGCGCCTTGTTGCAAAAATACTGGATGTCCCCGGGGAGGAGGGGGAAGCAAAAGGGCTTGAGCGGGAGTGCAAAAGACTGAAGAAGCGGCAGGAGACGCTGATGGAGAAGCTTCTTAAAGGGGTAATCAGCGACGAGGACTTTAAAAAGTACCACGGGGAGGCGGCGCGGCGGCAAAAGGAGGCGGAAGATAAAATAGAGTGCATAAAGTCACGCAAAAGTCAATATAATAATTATGAGACGCGTCTTCAGAAAATAAAGGAAGAGATAGAAAGGGAAAAGCTTACGGAGCGGGCAATCACAGAAGAACTTCTGAAAGAAGTGGAGCGCGTTACGGTACATAAAGACGGCGGACTTGAAGTCTCTTTTTCATAAATACCTGTAACCCGGTGTTTATTACGGTAGGCCTGCGGCTGGGCGTGGAAAAATACTATCATTTTTTTAAGCAGTTCGGGCTTTTGAATAAAACCGGGGTGGATTTGCCGGGGGAGGCGGGCACCATTATGCACAAGATGGAGGACATGAAAGCGGTGGAGCTGGCCACGGTGTCCTTCGGGCAGTCCTTTCAGATTACGCCCATACAGCTTGCCACCACGGCGTCCTCCATCATCAACGGAGGCAACAGGGTAACGCCCCACTTTGCCGTGATGAGCGCCGACCGGGAAGGAAACGAAATCAAAAAGTTCTCGTACCCGGTGACGGAGCATATCGTATCAGAGGAAACCTCGGCAACCATGCGCATGATTTTGGAGCAGGTGGTGGAGAAAGGCTCCGGGAAAAACGGCTATGTGGAAGGGGAGAGGGTGGGAGGAAAAACCGCCACGAGCCAGACCCTGCCAAGGGGCAGCGGGAGGTACATTGCCTCCTTCCTCGGCTTTGCGCCGGCAGACGACCCCAAGGTGCTTGCCCTTGCGATTATCCACAATCCCCAGGGCGTTTATTACGGGGGGCAGGTGGCGGCTCCGGTTGTGAGACAGCTTTTTGAAAATATTCTTCCTTATTTAGAAAAAATGGATTATAATTGAGAGGTATAGGCTTATGGCTGGCAGTGAAATTGTGTTGCACATTGCAATGCCCATATTGATTTCGTTTGTTTTAAGCGCGGTGCTGGGCCCTTTTGTGATTCCCCTGTTAAAAAGGATGAAGGTGGGGCAGACCGTACGGGACGACGGACCGGGTACGCATTTAAAAAAGACGGGAACGCCCACCATGGGGGGCATCCTGATTATGGTAAGCGTGACAATCACTTCCTTTTTATATGTGAAGGATTATCCAGGAATCACTCCGGTTCTGGTCCTCACACTGGGATTCGGGCTGATAGGCTTTCTGGACGATTATATCAAGGTGGTGCTGCGCCGTTCCATGGGGCTTAAGGCATGGCAGAAAATGTTGCTGCAGCTTCTGGTGACGGGGATGTTTGCTTACTACGCCTTCCATGGAGCGGATATTTCGCCCATCATGCGGATTCCTTTTGTAAAAGGATACTACGTGGATTTCGGGTGGCTGAACATTCCGGTGATGCTGCTTGTGGTGACGGGAACGGCCAACGGCGCAAACTTTACCGACGGGTTAGACGGCCTTGCGGGAAGCGTAACGGTGCTGATTGCCACCTTTTTTACCATGGCGGGTATCGGACTGAATGCGGGAATAGAGCCTGTTACCTGCGCGGTGACGGGAGCGCTTTTAGGGTTTTTGCTGTTTAACGTTCATCCGGCCAGCGTGTTTATGGGCGATACCGGCTCTCTGGCGCTGGGGGGCTTTGTGGCGGGATGCGCGTATATGACAGGGCTTGCGCTGTTTCTTCCGATAGTGTGCTTTATCTATGTAATAGAAGTGCTGTCGGTTATCATACAGGTGGGATACTTTAAAATAAGCGGCGGGAAAAGAATATTTAAGATGGCCCCTCTCCACCATCATTTTGAGCTGTGCGGATGGAAGGAGACAAAGGTGGTGGCGGTCTTTTCGATTATTACGGCGGCGCTGTGCCTTTTGGCCCTGCTGGGCATAGGATGACAGAGCCGTTAAAAGCGGCGCGGAAATGGGGATAAATATGAATTTACAAAATAAAAAGGTTCTGGTAGTGGGAAGCGGAAAAAGCGGGATTGGAGCGGTAAGGCTGCTGGGAAAATTGGGCGCGCTGCCGGTGCTTTTTGACAGCAATGAAAAGCTTGATAAGGAGGAGCTTTTGGAGAAAACGGGAAAAATTCCGGGGATGGAGATTCTTTTAGGAAGCATACCGAAGGAGAGGGAAAAGGAGTTCTTCCTGGTGGTGATAAGTCCCGGCGTTCCCGTGGACGCTCCCTGGCTCTCCGGCTTCCGGGCGCTTAACATTCCCGTTTTCGGGGAAATCGAGCTGGCGGGTTCCTATGCCAAAGGAAAGGTAATCGGAATTACGGGAACAAACGGAAAAACCACAACGACGACTCTGGTGGGGAAGATAATGGCTGCCTTTTACGAATCGGTGTACGTGGTGGGAAACATAGGGAACCCTTACACGGATATCGCCCTCGATACCCGGGAAGATACCGTGACGGTCGCGGAAATCAGCAGTTTCCAGTTAGAGACTGTTTACGACTTCAAACCGGCGGTGTCGGCCATACTGAATATCACGCCCGACCATTTGAACCGGCACCATACCATGGAGTGCTATGTAAAAACCAAAGAGGAAATCGCCAAAAACCAGGGCAAAGAAGATATTTGCGTATTAAACTATGAGGACGAATATACAAGAGATTTCGGTGAAAGATGTCCGGCAAAGGTGGTCTTTTTTTCCTCCAAAAGAGAGCTGCCGGAAGGGATTTACCAAAAAGACGGGGATATCTTCCTTGCCGGGGCAGGAATGAAGGAAAGCCGCAAACTGATGAATATCCATGACATGAAGCTGGTAGGCATGTGCAATGTGGAAAACGTGATGGCCGCCATTGCCATCAGTATGGCCATGAAGGTGCCGGAGGAGATTATTCTGGAAACCATCCGGGAATTTCAGGCGGTGGAGCACAGAATCGAATTTGTGGATACGAAAGGCGGCGTCGATTATTATAACGATTCCAAGGGAACCAATCCCGACGCGTCGATTCAGGGAATCCGCGCCATGACAAAACCCACGGTGCTCATTGGGGGCGGGTACGATAAGGAAAGCAGCTACGACGAATGGATTGAAGCCTTTGACGGGAAGGTGAAAGCGCTTGTTTTAATCGGCCAGACCAGAGAAAAGATTGCCGCCTGCGCCAGGCGGCACGGTATACAAAACGTGATACTGGCGGATACTTTCGGGGAAGCCTTCGCTGTCTGCGTCAGCCAGGCAGAGCCCGGGGACGCGGTGCTCTTATCGCCGGCCTGCGCAAGCTGGGGCATGTTTAAGGATTATGAAGAGCGGGGAAGAATGTTTAAAGAGTTGGTGGAAAAGATTGGAGTTTAGCGATTGTGGCAGTAAGACGATTTGGAAACAGTCAGAGAAGAAGAGAAAGGGAAAGACAGGAATCGTTTTTTGATTATACCCTGCTTTTCATTGTGCTTTTTTTGCTTGCTTTCGGGCTGGTGATGCTCTACTCCGCCAGTTCCTATGACGCGAGCCTGCACTATGACGGGGATTCCGCGTATTTCCTTAAAAAGCAGGTGGGGGCCACGATTCTTGGCATAGCGGCCATGATTGTGGTTGCCAATATTCCCTATCATTTCTGGGAACGGTTTTCCCTGATAGCCTGCGTCGTATCCATTGTGCTGATTTTCCTGATTATTCCTTTTGGCTACGAGGCCAACGGTGCGAAAAGATGGCTGAAGATTTTCGGTATTTCCATTCAGCCGGCGGAGGTTGCAAAGCTGGCGATTATCCTGTTTTTGTCCAGTCTGATTTGCAGGCTTGGACGGAAGGTGCGGACCTGGAAGGGATTTATGGTGGTGCTTGCGATGCCGGCCTTTATCGCCGTTTTAGTCTGGCAGATTACGGAGAACATGAGCTCCGCCATCATTATTCTGGGCATTGCGGTACTGATGCTGTTTGTAGCCTGTCCGGATTACAAGCGGTTCATTCTTCTGGGGTTTCTGGCCGCAGGGGTGGCCGCCCTGGCGGTATACGTGATTGTCCAGCTCAGCCAGTCGGAAAACGCCGCCGCGGTGGGCGTGCGCGGAAGCAGAATACTGGCCTGGCTTGACCCCGAGGCATACGCCAGCGGAAAGGGCTTCCAGACGCTTCAGGCGCTGTACGCCATAGGCTCCGGCGGACTCTTTGGCGTGGGATACGGAGG
>CAJTMZ010000066.1:18052-24470 GCA_910577445.1 uncultured Lachnospiraceae bacterium
TTGGGAAAAGGGCTTGGGCAGAGTATGCAGAAGCTGGGTTTCATGCCGGAGGCCCAGAACGATATGATATTTTCCATTATCTGCGAGGAACTGGGGCTTTTCGGGGCCATTTCCATATTGATAATGTTTATCCTTCTCATCTGGCGGTTCATGGTGATTGCCAATAACGCGCCGGATTTGTTCGGAGCGCTTATGGTGGTGGGGGTTATGGCCCATGTGGCCATACAGGTAATCTTAAACGTGGCGGTTGTCACCAACACCATTCCCAATACGGGAATTTCCCTGCCGTTTATCAGCTACGGAGGAACCTCGGTGCTGTTCCAGCTTGTGGAGATAGGGTTTGTCCTAAGCGTTGGCAAGGGGATACGCTTCAAAGATTTATAGTACAAGGCACACATCTGCTTCCTTTACATATAGTTAGAATAGGTCAAATTTTTTAACCGGAAGGCAGATGGTAGGAATTTGGATGCTATTCATATTCACGGAGGAAACGCACTTTTTGGAGAAACACGGATACAGGGCTCAAAGAATGCGGCGCTGCCGGTGATGGCGGCTGCCCTTCTGATAAAAGACGTCTGTACCATTGAAAACTGTCCCCATATTTCGGACGTTTTGCATATGCAGCAGCTTTTGCAGCAGCTTGGCTGCGCTGTGAGCCATGAAGAAGGTACGCTGGTGATTGACGCAAGGAACCTTTCAGAGGATACCATGTCGGGGGACAACGTTACGGGAATGCGTTCCTCCATCACGCTTTTGGGGGCGATGCTGGGCAGGTGCAGGGAAGTAACCATGGCTTATCCCGGCGGGTGCGTGATAGGACAGCGTCCCATAGACATACATCTTTGCGCGCTTCGGAAAATGGGCGTGACTATTTACGAAAAGGAAGGCTGTTTTACCGCCAGGGTAAAGTCGCTTGAGGGAGCGGTGATTAATCTCCCGATATCCAGCGTGGGGGCCACGGAGAACGTGATTCTGGCCGCGGTTATGGCGAAAGGGGTGACGGTTCTGCAAAATGCGGCCAAGGAGCCGGAAATCGCCACCTTGTGCGAGTTTTTGCGGGAGGCCGGCGCGGTGATTGAGGGAATCGGAGGCTCCGTTCTGATTATACAGGGCGGCCACGAGCTGCACGGGGTTTCCTTCCGTATCCCGGCGGACAGGATTGTAGCGGGAACCTATCTGATGAGCGTAATCGGTGCGGGAGGCAACGTCTTTCTGGAGGACGCGCCCGCTGCCCAGATGCGGGGAATGCTGAGGGCTGCCGACGAGATTGGCGCGCAGATTCACATTTCCAGAGAGGGGCTTCACGTAATGGCAGACGAGCGGAAAAAGGCGCTGCCCTATATAAGGACAGAGATTTATCCGGGCTTTCCCACGGATATGCAGTCTCCTTTGATGGCGGCTCTTTCCACCGCGCAGGGAATCAGCGTGATAGAGGAGACGATATTCGAAGACAGGTTCCGGGTGGCGGCGCAGCTTCGCAAAATGGGCGCGAGTATTGAACTTTCAGGAAAAAGACAGGCGGTAATCATCGGTGTGGACAGTCTCCTTGGCTGCGAGGTGACGGCGGAGGAACTGCGGGGAGGCGCCGCTTTAGTGATTGCGGGGTGCATGGCTCTTGGGGAGACAATCGTAAAAAACCGTCATTTTATAGAACGGGGATATGAGGATATCTGCAGGGATTACAGGAATCTTGGAGTGGATATCCATATCGGGTAATTATCATGGCAAATATGGTAAAACAGAAGGCGCAACGCAAGACGCTGCTGCGGGTGGTGCCGAAGACAAATTCAAAAAAACAACACAAGAGAGCGGAGTCCGCTTACGGAGACAGCTATTTTATGAGGCACAGAAGCCTTTTTATTATCGGGGGTACGCTGGTTATTCTGGCGGCGGCGCTGGTTTTTGCCTATTCTTATATAAAAACCAATTATACGGTGACAACGCTGTATGTGGAGGGAAACATTCATTACTCTGAGGAGGAAATTATTGACATGGTGATGGAGGGGCAGTTTGGCAGTAATTCCCTTTTCTTAGCCTTTAAATATAAGGACAAAAGCGTGGAAGGCGTTCCCTTTGTGGAAAAAATGGATGTTTCCGTGCTGGACCCCCACACCATTAAGATAGAGGTTTATGAAAAGGCGCTGGCGGGATATGTGGAATATCTTGAAAAGTGTGTGTATTTTGACAAGGACGGTATTGTGACGGAGATTTCCGATGAAAAGACGGCCGGGGTTCCCCAGGTGGCCGGGCTTTCCTTTGACCATGTGCTTTTGCATGAACCGCTGCCGGTGGAGGACGCGGGCATATTCCGCTCCATTTTAAATATTACGCAGCTTGTGAATAAATACAATCTTTCGGTGGACAGGATTTACTTCGGAAAGGAAGGAAACCTTACGCTGCATTTCGGGGGCGTGAGGGCCGCTCTCGGAACCGGCGGGAACCTGGACGAGAAGATAATGGGACTGCAGTTTATGCTGCCGAATCTTGAGGGCAAAAACGGTACTTTGAAGATGGAAAACTACACGGAAGAGACAAAAAGTACGTCCTTTGAACCGGATTGAAAAAAACTGAAATTTCCTGTTGCTAAATCAGAAAAAAAATTATATGATAGTCTATATGAATTGACGCGGCTATAGTTACGCCCAAATCAGCACGTCAGTTTCAGCATACCGGTTTGGGTATGCTGATTTGAATACGCTAATTGCGGTACGCCGGTTTGGGTATTATATAAAGGAGGAACTACCTTGCTTGAAATTAAGACAAACGATGCTGAATCTGCAGCCAAAATCATTGTGCTTGGTGTAGGCGGCGCAGGTAATAACGCTGTAAATAGAATGGTGGACGAGAACATAACGGGCGTTGAGTTCGTCGGAATCAATACGGACAAGCAGGCGCTGCAGCTTTGCAGGGCGCCGAAGCTTTTACAGATAGGCGAGAAGCTGACCAAGGGACTGGGCGCAGGCGCCAAGCCTGAAATCGGCGAAAAGGCCGCCGAGGAAAGCAGCGAAGAGATTGCGGCCGTTCTTCGGGGAGCGGATATGGTTTTTGTCACCTGCGGTATGGGCGGCGGAACCGGGACAGGCGCGGCGCCTGTGGTCGCGAAGCTGGCCAAGGACATGGGCATTCTTACGGTAGGCGTCGTTACAAAGCCTTTCCGTTTTGAGGCGAAAGCCCGTATGGTAAACGCGTTAAGCGGCATCGAGAAAATAAAAGACAATGTGGATACTCTGATTGTAATTCCAAACGATAAACTGCTTGAGATTGTTGACAGGCGGACAACCATGCCGGACGCTTTGAAGAAAGCCGACGAGGTGCTCCAGCAGGCTGTGCAGGGCATTACGGACTTAATCAATGTGCCTGCCGTGATTAATCTTGACTTTGCCGATGTCCAGACGGTAATGAAGGACAAGGGGATTGCCCATATCGGAATCGGCGAGGGCAAAGGCGACGATAAGGCAAGCGAGGCGGTTAAGATGGCGGTGGAAAGCCCGCTTCTCGAGACCACGATTTCCGGGGCTTCCCATGTGATTATCAACGTATCCGGCGATATTACCTTAGCGGACGCTTCCGACGCGGCAAGCTATGTGCAGGAACTGGCGGGAGATGAGGTGAACATCATCTTCGGCGCAATGTATGACGAGTCCAGAAGCGATAGCTGCCGGATTACGGTAATTGCCACGGGACTGGAGGATTCCACCTTAGGAGGCGGTAAGCAGTCGCCTTACAGTTCCTTTGCAAATAAATACAAAACAGTAACTCCCAATATATCATCCCTGCGGCATCCCGCCGTAAATACCGTTTCCGCGGAGACCCAGACCGGAGCCGCGGTGCCGGTAAGCCCCGCGCCCTACAGGCCGGTTACGGGAATTAACAGCCCCGGGGATATCAGGAGCAACGTAGCGGATAAGCCGTTAAAGATACCGGATTTTCTGCAGAAAAAATAAAGTAAAAGGCTGTATCCCCTGTGGGCTGCAGTCTTTTTTGTCACTGGCTTTTAAAAATTTTCCGGATTTCCGTACGCGCGCTTTGGCGCTAGTGGCAGCCCGGGCTACAGGCGCGGAACAGACTTTGTCATGCGCTGTGCGTAAAGTCTTTGGGCTTTGGAAAGGAGCATGGTTATAGATATGAAAGTTCTGGATTTGGAATGCCCTTCCTGTGGGGCGAAACTGACCATTGACGAGAAAAATCCGTCGATTGCCATATGCGAATACTGCAATTCCCGGTACGGCCTTGAATGGGAGAAGGAGCGGGCAAGTTTTAATGAAAACAGCGCTTCGCGCAGGCCGCCCGAAATGCAAAGGGGAACAGGACAGGGAATAAACGGAGCCAAAGCGGCGGTGCTGGCAGGCTGTTTTATCGCTTTCTTTTTCATTGTGTCCGTCAGCACCAGGCTTTTTTCAGGCAGGCCTTTTATAGGAGGAAACAGCGGGCCGGCGAAAGCCGTGGATATTGCGCCTGAATATCAGGGGCAGTTCTATGGAGAGGAAGAGCTGTCAGCGTCAGAGGCATCGTTAGGCGGCGCTTTGGGAGAAATGGCGTCTAACGTGTTTGGAAAGGCGGCGGACGAGATTTCCGCGGAAGAGCTTGCGAAAATAAAGTGGATTGAGATAAAAGGAGACATCGATAACAGATGGTTAGGCTGCAGTATGGACGAGCCTTTTGCGGAAGGAGCAGAGCTTACGTGGACGAGCGTTCCCAGGTCAACGGATATTGGAAAACAGAGCCTGCCCTTATTTACCGGCCTGAAAAAGCTTACCATGGAGCAGAATCTGGAAAAGGAGGACCTAAGGGGGCTTAAGCTGGAAAGCATTGGTGGATATTTTGACAGTCCCGTGGAAGTGGCCGAAGTGGTGGAGGACGCCGGGCTTTTGAAGGAAATCCGGTTTCAGTCCGGCGTGGAAGGGCTTGACGGACTGGAACAGTTTCCCGGACTTGAGATATTGTACATAGATTCCGGCAATCTGACGGATATAAGGCCGATTGTGGGGCTTTCAAAATTAAGGAGCCTGACCCTTGAGGGCTTGCCAGCGGTAACGGATTTTTCGCCTCTGGGGGCAATGGAAAGTCTTGAGGAATTATCCCTGGACTGTGAAAACCTGAAGGTCCCGGACTTTTTGAAAGGGATGAAAAACCTAAAGAGCCTTAAGCTTTTTTCGGGAAGCATGATTTCGCTGGACGAGCTTGGGAACGTGCCGGCGCTTGAAATTCTTGTGATAGACGGGTGTGACGATTTAAAAAATATGGACGCGGTGACGGGGCTTACCGGTTTAAAGGCGCTTTCCCTGGAACTGCCCTACGACTGCAAGGAGCCGGATTTAAGCGGGCTGGGCGGGCTGGAAAAGCTGGAGCTGTCCCGGTTTGAGGATTGCGGTTTTGTGGGAAAGCTGACGAACCTCAGCGATCTGACGATGAAAATGTGTTCGGTTTCGCCGGATATAGATTTGTCCGCTCTCACAAAGCTAAAGAGCCTTACCTGCAGTTCCTATACCACGCTGGCGCTGGATTTGCGCTTTGCGGCCAATTTTACTTCCCTGGAAAAACTGGATTTGAGGGGAACCGCCACCTACGGCGACATTTCATGGGCGTTTAACAGCCCTACCATAAAAGAGCTGGACATAAGCGGCATGGAGTGTGAGATTAATTTTGATTTGATAGGGGAAAATAATGTGCTGGAGAGCCTTTCCATGGACGGGCTGGTTTTATACAACAACGTTCAGGTCGAAGGCGGCGGGGGAATCGTGTATGTGGACTGGGACGACGTGGAGCTGGACGAGCACACGGAGTTTTTAGGGAAGCTAAAAGGGCTCAGGCATTTAAGCATTGCGGAAAACGAGCTTACGGATATTTCCTTTGCAAGGGAGCTGTCCGGGCTGGAAACCATTGACTTGTCCGACAATTATGTTACGGATTTAAAGCCCCTTGCAGGACTGCGCGGACTGAAAAGCGTGAAGTGCGCGGGGAATCCTGTGGGGAATGAGAGGGTATTGGACGAGGGGGTTTTGGTGGTTAGTGAGTAAGGGGGTGTGGCAATGCGATATGGCAATGCGACGTTCCGGCAAGGTTCCGGTCCTTCGTCAGCACGCTCCCGCTCTATAAAAACGTAGCAGTACCAGGCTCGCGAGCTGCTCGCAGCTCGATACCTCGCCAGGTGCTGACGTTTTTATAAGGCTTCCTTAAGGATCGGAACTTTGCTGGAACTGTGTATTGGCTGGCGGAAGTGATGATTTTGTAGGCCGTTGGGATTAACATGGGTAAAAGGATTAAGGATACTGAGGAGAGCCAATAACAGGAAGAGGTAGTGGATGATGGAGCCAGCCTGAGGGGAGTTGGGCAGCCTTAAGGAGCCCTTATAAAAACGTCAGTGCTTAACGAGCGAGCTGCGAAGCGGCTTGCGAGTTTAGCATCTGCTACGTTTTTA